>NZ_DKJX01000029.1:891-3924 GCF_002454935.1 Massilia sp. UBA6681 | reverse complement strand
CTGGACCGGCGGGGACTGCCACCTGTACAGCAACCACATGGATCAGGTCGACCTGCAGCTGTCGCGCACGCCCAAGGAACTGCCGCGCCTGGTTATCAAGCGCAAGCCGGAATCCCTGTTCGACTACCGCTTCGAGGACTTCGAGGTCGCGGGCTACGATCCGGACCCGGCGATCCGGGCGCCGGTGGCGGTCTGAACGCGACCATATTCCTTGACATTCTGCTTTCAAAAAGACAACATTTCCTACCTCTACACATGACGACGGACACGACGATGGGCGAAGCGGCTTTGACTTTGGTAGTGGCCATCGATGCCCAGCGCGGCATCGGCATCGACAACCGGCTGCCCTGGCATCTGCCTGAAGACCTGGCCCACTTCAAGCGCGTCACCCTGGGCAAGCCGATTGTCATGGGCCGCAAGACCTTCGATTCGATCGGCCGTCCCTTACCGAAGCGCCGCAACATCGTCATCACCCGCAATTCCGGCTGGTTGCACGAGGGCGTCGAGACGGCAAGCTCGCTGCCGGCCGCGATCGCGCTGCTGAATGGGGAAGCGGCCAGCATCATCGGTGGCGCCCAGATCTTCAACGAGGCGATTCAGCTTGCCGACCGCATGATCGTCACCGAGATCGACCACGTGTTCCGCTGCGATACCTTCTTCCCGCCGATCGACCCGGCCGTGTGGCAGGAAACGGCGCGCGAGACCCACCATTCGGACGCGAACGGCTACGACTTCGCCTACGTGACCTATCTTCGAAAGCGGGATTGACACCATGACGGACCAGGCAGTTCGCACTCCCGGCACGCGCGGCGGCGACGGCTTTGCCGGCAAGGTGGCGGTCCTGATCGCCATCCTGGCCACCCTCGGGACCATGTTCGGCTTCATCGGCAGCGCCTCGCACAACAACGCCGCCTTGTACAAGAGCAATGCGGCGATCGACAAGACCAGCGCGGCCAATGCCTGGAACCACTACCAGGCCAAGACCAACCGCCAGAACCTGTCCGAGGTCGCCGCGGCCCTGCCCGGCACCGACCGCGAGCACTATCGCGAAGAGATCCGCCGCTACGGCGTCGAGAAGGAGAGCATTCGCCAGGAAGCGGAACGCTTCGAGGCCAGCTCGAACGAATGGAACACCCTGTCCGAGAAAGAACTGCACCGCCACCGCCAGTGGGCCGCCGCCGCGGTCGCGCAGCAGATCGCGATCTCGCTGGCCGCCATCAGCCTGCTGTCGCGCCGCACCTGGCTGCTCACTCTCACCAGCGCCGTGGCCGCCTTCGGCATCACGCTGGGCCTGTTCGCCGCGATCCAGGCCGAACCGATGCCCTTCTCGGCCGGCCCGCTGCTGGCGGCCTTCGGCGCGGCGGCCCTGACCGAGGTCTTCCGGCGGGTCGGCAGGAGGCTTGTCAACTAAGTTTTCCAGCTAGTGTGCGACAGGCGGCGCGTCTACTGGCTACTCTTGCAGGTATTGCATAGAAAAGCTGCAAAAAAATTGCACCGACGTACGCGATTTCTGCGAAAATCCGTTTCCTCTTTTTTCCCGGTGCCGTGGCCGGCGGAGCGACCCACCAGGGCCGGCCGCTTCCACGGCGCTTCGCTTTGGAGCTGTCCATGAAATTTCGTTTCCCCATCGTCATCATCGACGAGGACTTCCGTTCCGAGAACACCTCCGGTCTCGGCATTCGCGCACTCGCGGCCGCGATGGAGCAGGAAGGCATGGAGGTGCTCGGCCTGACCAGCTACGGTGACCTGTCCCAGTTCGCCCAGCAGCAGTCGCGCGCCTCCGCCTTCGTCCTGTCCATCGACGACGAGGAATTCGGCGGCGGCTCGGTCGAGGAAACCGATTTCGCCCTGACCGGCCTGCGCGCCTTCGTGCAGGAGATCCGCCACAAGAACGCGAACATCCCGATCTACATCTACGGCGAGACCCGCACCAGCCGCCACATCCCGAACGACATCTTGAAGGAGCTGCACGGCTTCATCCACATGTTCGAGGACACCCCGGAGTTCGTGGCGCGCCACATCATCCGCGAAGCCAAGGCCTACCTCGATTCGCTGGCGCCGCCCTTCTTCCGCGCGCTGGTCAACTACGCCTATGACGGCTCCTACTCGTGGCACTGCCCGGGCCACTCGGGCGGCGTCGCCTTCCTGAAGTCGCCTATCGGCCAGATGTTCCACCAGTTCTTCGGCGAGAACATGCTGCGCGCCGACGTCTGCAACGCGGTCGAGGAACTCGGCCAGCTGCTCGATCACACCGGCCCGGTGGCCAAGTCCGAGCGCAACGCGGCGCGCATCTACAATGCCGACCACTGCTACTTCGTGACCAACGGCACCTCGACCTCGAACAAGATGGTCTGGCACAGTACCGTGGCTCCGGGCGATATCGTGGTGGTCGACCGTAACTGCCACAAGTCGATCCTGCACTCGATCATCATGTGCGGCGCGATCCCGGTGTTCCTGATGCCGACCCGGAACAACCTCGGCATCATCGGTCCGATCCCGCTGGAAGAGTTCACCCCCGAATCGATCGCCCGCAAGATCGAGGCCAATCCGTTCGCGCGCGACGCCGTGAACAAGAAGCCGCGCATCCTCACCATCACGCAGTCGACCTACGATGGCGTGGTGTACAACGTCGAGACCCTGCGCGAAATGCTGGACGGGAAGATCGACACCCTGCACTTCGACGAAGCCTGGCTGCCGCACGCCGCCTTCCACAGCTTCTACCAGAACATGCACGCGATCGGCGAAAACCGCCCGCGCGCCAAGCAGTCGATGATCTTCTCCACCCAGTCGACGCATAAGTTGCTGGCCGGCCTGTCGCAGGCCTCGCAGGTCCTGGTGCGCGAATCGGAAACCGTCAAGCTGGACCAGGACGCCTTCAACGAAGCCTACCTGATGCACACCTCGACTTCGCCCCAGTACTCGATCATCGCTTCCTGCGACGTCGCCGCCGCCATGATGGAAGCGCCGGGCGGCACCGCCCTGGTCGAGGAATCGATCCTGGAAGCGCTGGACTTCCGCCGCGCCATGAAGAAG
>NZ_DKJX01000029.1:0-858 GCF_002454935.1 Massilia sp. UBA6681 | reverse complement strand
GACTGGATGATCCGCGCCGAGGACGACTGGCACGGCTTCGGCAAGCTGGCCGAGGGCTTCAACATGCTCGACCCGATCAAGTCGACCATCGTTACCCCGGGCCTGTCCCTGGACGGCAAGTTCGGCGACACCGGCATTCCGGCTTCGATCGTGACCAAGTACCTGGCCGAGCACGGCGTGATCATCGAGAAGTGCGGCCTGTACTCCTTCTTCATCATGTTCACCATCGGCATCACCAAGGGCCGCTGGAACACCCTGGTGACCGCGCTGCAGCAGTTCAAGGACGACTACGACCGCAACCAGCCGATGTGGCGCGTGATGCCGCAGTTCGCCGCGGCCAACCCGCGTTATGAGACCCGCGGCCTGCGCGACCTGTGCACCGAGATCCACCTGTTCTACAAGCAGTACGACGTGGCGCGCCTGACCACCGAGATGTACCTGTCGGACATGGTGCCGGCCATGAAGCCGTCGGACGCTTTCGCCAAGATGGCGCACCGCCAGATCGAGCGCGTGGCGATCGACGAGCTGGAAGGCCGCATCACCGCGATCCTGTTGACGCCTTACCCGCCGGGCATTCCGCTCCTGATCCCGGGCGAGCGCTTCAACCGGACCATCGTCGACTACCTGCGCTTCGCGCGCGACTTCAACGAGCGCTTCCCGGGCTTCGAGACCGACGTGCACGGGCTGGTCAAGCGTGAAGTCGACGGCAAGCGCGGCTACTTCGTGGATTGCGTGATGCAGGACGCGTAAGGGAGCCGCAAGGCCATGAAAAAACGCGCCCTTCAGCGTAATGCCGTTCAGTTAAGGTAGCTTCTTGACCTTTCGAACGGCATAGCGCTTCGGCGCTGCCTTGACGGC
>NZ_DKJX01000074.1:2149-6969 GCF_002454935.1 Massilia sp. UBA6681 | reverse complement strand
GGGATCGACGCCGCCGTGGGAACAGCCGCAGGCCGCCCAGCCGCAGCAGCCGCAAGCCGTCCAGCAGATGCAGCAGCCCCAGGCGCGCATGCAGGCTGCGGCAAGCGATGACGAGCCGCCTTCCTGGGTCACCGAGTTTTCCGACGACACCGCGGTCGCCGCCGAAGCGCCGGCCGCCGTCATGGGCCTGGCGCATGCGACAGGCGCTCCTGCGCGCGCGCCGGCCGCGCCGCCGCATCCCTACGTCATTACGCCGGTCCCGGCCATCGGCTGGGACGGCAACTGGCCGGCGCTGGCCGCCAGCCTGCCGCTGCGCGGCGTGTCCCAGCAACTGGCCCTGCAGACCGAACTGATCGAATGCGTGGCGCACGAACAGGCCGCGACCTTCCGCCTGCGCGTGCCGGTCGACACCCTGCGCGCCAGCGGCAACAGCGAGAAGCTGACGGCCGCGCTGCAGGAGCAGTTTCCCTCGGTGCGCGTCAGCCTCGATACCGAGATCGGCCCGACCTGGTACACCGCCGCGGCCGAAGCCAAGGCGGCGCGCGAGGAGCGCCAGCGCCAGGCCGAAGCCCTGGTCGCCGCCGATCCCTTCGTGCAGGCGATGGAGCGGACCTTCGGCGCCTTCGTCGTGCCCGGCTCGGTGAAGCCGGCCGCGGCCTGACCTATTGAATCAACCACTTGGCACTTTTTGGAGATACCGACCATGATGAAAAACCAGCTCGCAGGCCTGATGAAACAGGCGCAAGCCATGCAGGACAACATGAAGAAGGCGCAGGAGCAGCTGGCTCAGATCGAAGTCGAGGGCCAGTCGGGCGCCGGCCTGGTCAAGGTCGTCATGACCTGCAAGAACGACGTCAAGCGCGTCACCATCGACCCGTCGCTGCTGGGTGACGACCGCGACATGCTGGAAGACCTGGTCGCGGCCGCGTTCAACGACGCCGTGCGCAAGGCCGAAGCCACCTCCGCCGAGAAGATGAGCGGCCTGACCGCCGGCATGCCGCTGCCGCCGGGCTTCAAGATGCCGTTCTAAAGAGAAAGAAAAAACCTCATGTCCAGGTCGCTCGACTTCCTGACCGAGGCGCTGCGGCGCCTGCCCGGCATTGGTCCGAAGTCGGCGCAACGCATGGCCTTTCACTTGCTGCAGCATGACCGCGAAGGCGCGGCCATGCTGTCGCGCGCGCTGTACCAGGCGGTGGACACGGTCCACCACTGCGCGATGTGCAATACCTTCGCCGACACCGAAGTGTGCGATCTGTGCGCCGACGAGGCGCGCGACCGCGCGCTGCTGTGCGTCGTCGAAACCCCTGCCGACCAGATGATGATCGAGCAGACCATGACCTACAAGGGCCTGTACTTCGTGCTGATGGGGCGGCTCTCGCCGCTGGACGGCATCGGGCCGCGCGACCTGCACCTCGACAAGCTGGTCGGACGCGCCGCCGACGGCGTGGTCGACGAAGTGGTGCTCGCAACCAATTTCACCAACGAGGGCGAAGCGACCGCCCACTACATCAGCGAGATGCTGAAGGCGCGCGGGCTGAAGGTCAGCCGGCTGGCGCGCGGCGTGCCCGTCGGCGGCGAACTCGAGTATGTCGATGCCGGCACGATTGCGCGCGCCATGCTGGATCGCCGCAGCGCATAATCCACTGTAAAGACTAAAGACGACCGGTAGCGAGTTCCGCGGATGCCTGTGCGTGCGCGCAAGCCTCGTTGATGGACCGCTGCTACTTTGGTACTTTCAGCGGACCCCACATGCATCTTGTCGACGTCACGATGTTCTACGCTGCCGAGGGCGGCGGCGTCAGTACCTACCTGAACGCCAAGTCGCGCTGGCTTGCGCGTTACGGCTGGGCGCGGCATACCATTTTCAGTCCCAATGTCGGCGAGGACGAAGCGCCCAGCCTGGTGCGGGTGCCGGCGGTGGCGCTGCCCGGCATCCACGGCTACCGCATGCCAGTCTCGGTGGCGGCCGCGGCGCGGCGCCTGCGTGCGGCCCGGCCCGACCTGATCGAGGCGGGCGATGCCGGCCACAGTGCATGGGCGGCATTGCGCCTGCGCCAGCAGCTCGGCATCCCGGCGCTCGCCTTCTACCATTCCGACCTGCCGCGCCTGGTGCAGAACCGTTTTGGCGAAACCATTTCCCACGGCACCTGCAAGTACCTCGCCCACCTGTACGGCGAGTTCGATACCGTGCTGGCGCCAAGCCGGCTGATGGTGCACCAGCTGGCCGACATGGGCGTCACCCATGCCCTGCACCAACCGCTCGGCATCGACAGCGACATCTTCCACCCGCGCCGCCGGCGCGACAGCCTGCGGGCCGAGCTCGGCCTGCCGGAAGACACGCGCCTGCTGGTCTATGCCGGCCGCTTCACGGCCGACAAGAAGCTGAGCTATCTGGTCGAGGCCGTGCGCAAGCTCGGCAAGCCCTACCACCTGCTGCTGGTCGGGGGCGGGGCGCCGCTGCCGCAGCATGCGCAGCTGAGCTTCCTGCCCTTCCAGCGCGACCAGTGCGCGCTGGCCGGCCTGCTGGCCAGCTGCGACGTGCTGGTGCATCCGGGAGATTGCGAAACCTTCGGCCTGATCGTGCTGGAGGCGATGGCCTGCGGCCTGCCGGTGGTGGGCACCAGCGGGGGCGGGGTGGCCGAGCTGGTCGACGAGCAGACCGGCATCCTGGCGCGTCCCAATGACGCCGACAGCCTGGCCGGCGCCATCGAAGCCATCTATGCGCGCGACCTGGTGCGCCTCTCTACCAACGCACGGCGCAAGGCGCACGAGCACTATGACTGGAGCCAGGTCTTCCCGCAGCTGATGCACCGCTACGGCAGCCTGCTCGCGGCGCGCCCGGGAGCCGCGCGCGTGCTGGAGCGGGTCCTTGCCCCCGACTGACATGGAGCGGCAAGCGGACGGCGACTCTACGAAAGCAGCCAGGACGCAGCGACCGGCCCTGTGCGTGTCGATCCACGACGTTGCCCCGGCCACCTGGAACGAGTGCAGCCGTCTGGCGCGGGCCATGCGCGAGGTGGCTGAGCTGCCGCTGACCTGGCTGGTGGTGCCCCAGTACCACCGTCCCGGCGGCGAACCGGCGCGGATGGAAGCAGGGCTCGAACGGGCCCTGGCGCAAGCTGACGAGCTCGCGTTGCACGGCTATACCCATCTGGATACAGCACCGCGCGGCCCCGGCCTGAGCGAGCGTTTCTTGCGTACGAAATATAGCCACGAAGGCGAGTTCGCGGCCCTGCCGGCCGACGAGGCGGCGCGGCGCATCCAGTGCGGACTCGACTGGTTCGCCGAGCGTGGCTGGCCGGTACGCGGCTTCGTGCCGCCGGCCTGGCTGATGGGCGAGGGCGCCTGGCAGGCCCTGCGCGCCTTCGATTTCGACTACACCACGACTTTCCTGCGCTTTCACCTGCTTGGCGCCGGCACGGAAGGCGCAGGCAAGCCAGGCAGCGGCGGGGTGGTGCTGTCGCCCTCGCTGGTCTACGCGGCGCGCAACCGGACCGGCCGGCTGGTATCGCCGCTGGTGGCGGACGCCTTGACGCTGGCGCTGGCGCGCCGTCCGCTCATCCGGCTGAGCCTGCATCCGCCGGACGTGCGCCATCCGCGGCTGCTGCGCCATGCGCAGGCCACGGTCGAGCGCTTGCTTGCGACCCACACGGCCATGACCAAGGCCGCGTTCGCGCACATGCTTACCAGTACGGTCCCCAGTAGCCTCCACCACGCCAGTGGCGCGCACCCCAGCCCCCATAATACGAGGGAGCCTGGCGCAGTTCCTCGCGCGTGCTGAGTTGCAGCACGCACTGGCGCCACTGGTCGCTGTTCTGTGCATAGCCGAGGCGCGAGCAGGCCGGACCGTAGATGGTCATCAGCTCGGTCATTTCCGCCTGCATGCGCTCGGCGCGCTGCTGCGGCGTGGAGCAGGCAGCCAGTCCCAGGGTCATTGCCAGTACCGCATACTTTGCCATTTGCATGATCGCCTCCTTCGTCCGCCGTCCTGGCGGTGCCGTTTCAGTATAGATGGGGATACGTCGTGCGTAAATCAATCGTGCGACACCCCGCATGCATGGAACAAATCCGGTTCGCCGGAGAACCCTGTTTTCTGGCAAGATACGCCCCAAAAAAACAAGGAGAAACACATGCGTCAGCGCCGTTGGAAGACCTGGACCCTGCGCGGGGTAGCCGGACTGGTGGCGCTCATCGTGCTGGCGCTGGCCGCCGGCTCGGTGTTCGCCGGCCACGTGAACGACTCCGGCTTCTGGNNGTGCTGGCGCTGGCCGCCGGCTGGCTGTACTTGCGCGCCAGCCTGGCGCAGCTCGACGGCGAGCGCAGGGCGCCCGGCATGCAAGCCGCGGTGACGGTGGCGCGCGACGGCGCCGGCGTGCCCTTCATCAGCGGCGCCAGCCGCGCCGACGTGGCCTATGCGACCGGCTTCGTGCACGCCCAGGAACGCTTCTTCCAGATGGATCTGCTGCGCCGCACCGCCGCGGGCGAACTGGCCGAGCTGTTCGGCCCGCGCGCACTGCCGCTCGACCGCTCGCGCCGCCTGCACCGCTTCCGCGCCCGTGCGCAGCTGGCGCTGGCGCGCCTGCNNGTTCGGCGGCGTGCTGCGCGCCAGCGGCATCGGCAACGCGATCGCCGACTCGCTGGAGCAGGTTGGCATGCCGCTGATCGTGGCCGGCTTCCTGATCGCCGCCGTGGTGCGCCTGGCCCAGGGTTCGGCCACCGTGGCGTTGACCACCGCCGCGGCCATTGTGCAGCCGGCCGTGCTGGACAGCGCGGACCTGAGCGCCTTCCAGGTCGCCACCATCGTGCTGGCGCTGGCCGCC
>NZ_DKJX01000074.1:0-1966 GCF_002454935.1 Massilia sp. UBA6681 | reverse complement strand
CCCGCGCCACTGACCGGCGGGTGGGGCAGTACTGACTCCGTATACTCGTGATCCATGAGTTCGAAGCATCCCCACCTGTCACTGCCGGCCCTGAAACCGACCCTGCTGATGCTGCTCCTGCTGGCGGTGGCCGGTTTCGCCTCCTACGTCTTCAGGGAACCGATCTACCGTGGCATTTCCGGGGCGGCCGCGCAGTTTCCGGCGCTGGGACAGGTGGCCGCGGTGATCACCGAGCCGGGGCTGGTGGCCCTGGTGGTGCTCACCGGTGCGGTGGCGCTCTGGGGCTGGGCAAGGGATCGGGCGGCCTTCTGGCGCCTGGCCGGATCCGGGATTGGGGTCATCCTGGCGTACGCGGCCAGTGAGGGGATCAAGCTGCTGGTGACCGAGGAGCGCCCCTGCCGGACCCTGGAAGTGGTCACGGTGCTGGCGTGCCCGGAGGCCGGTTCATGGTCCTGGCCCTCAAACCATTCGGTGATCGCCGCGGCCTTCGCCACCGCCTGCGTGATGGCGGTGCCACGCCTCTTGTGGATCGTGGCGCCGGCCGCCGGGCTGATAGCGCTCTCCCGGGTCGCGGTCGGCGCCCACTACCTGCATGACGTGCTGGCCGGGCTGGCGCTCGGGGTCCTGGTGGTGCTGGTGTGCCTGGTGCTGCTGCGGCCGTTGATCGAACGCCTCGCGCCACCGGCCGAACTGCGCGAAACCCAACCCGTCGCGGTGGCCGGGCGCTAGGGCAGAAGCGCTAGCGGGGACCGGCCGGGTCGATGAACAGACGTTCCTGACCGGCCCAGATCCCGCAGATCTCGCTGTGGGTGCGGCGCATGATGTTCTCCATGTTCTGGCGGGCAGCCAGCGCATCGTGGTTGGACACCGCATCGGCGACCGCCTGGTGCCAGGCCAGGGCCTCCTCGTGCGGGCGTTCGGGCATCAGGCCCAGGTCGGTGCGCCCGCGCAGGGTCTCACCGATCGGGATGGCCAGGTTCGCGAACATTTCATTGCCGGAGGCGGCCAGCAGCACCGCGTGGAAGCGGATGTCCAGTTCCAAAAAGCGGCGCAGGTCCCCGATCCGGCCGTAGTGGTTCATCTGCGCCGAAAGCGTCATCAGCTCCTCGCGGAACTCGGCCGGGGAGTACTGGGCGGCGAGCTCGGCGGCCATCGGCTCTACGGAGATGCGCAGCTCGGTCAGCGAGCGCAGCTGCACGCCCTGCTGGTTGCTGGCCAGGCGCCAGCGGATCACCAGTGAATCAAAGGGGTTCCATTTGCTCGGGCCCTGCACCCGGATGCCCACCCGCTTGGTGCTGGTCACCAAACCGCACTGGGCGAGCACGCGCACGGCCTCGCGGATCACCGAGCGTGAAACCTTCAGCTGCTGCTCCAAGTCGGCGGCAAGCAGGATCGTGTCCGCGGGGATGAATCCGCTGACAATTCGTGAGCCGAGGTGCTCCACCACGTGAGCATGCAGACTGGTAGCCATTGCCTCATCATATCCAAGCGNNCCCACCTCAGGGCACCGGAAGGCAAATAAATCAGATTTAAGTGGGCGGTGCCTCTGGGTATTGACCCGCCCGAGCGGTAGAATCAAAAACGTCACGAAGCCGTGCGGGCACGGAAGGTGCCCGGCGATGACGGCGCACCTTTCCGGTTACATATTGGAGAAATGATTTTATGCCTGCACAGATTGGCGTCACAGGTCTGGCCGTGATGGGCGCAAACCTCGCCCGGAACTTCGCCCGCAACGGATACACCGTTGCCCTGCACAACCGCTCGATCGGCAAGACCGATGCGCTGCTGGAGGCGCACGGTGACGAAGGCCAGTTCATCCGCACCGAAACCCTCGAAGAGCTGGTGGCCAATCTGGAAACCCCTCGCCGGGTGATGATCATGGTCAAGGCCGGCGCCCCGGTCGACTCGGTCATCGACCAGCTGGTGCCGCTGCTGGATGAGGATGACATCATCATCGACGGCGGCA
>NZ_DKJX01000011.1:46319-46759 GCF_002454935.1 Massilia sp. UBA6681 | reverse complement strand
TCTTCCGATCCCGCCCCGCCGGCGCAGCGCACGCCGCGCTTTACTCCGTTGCCGGGCGCGCGCGACGCCGCGTCGACGGGTGCGGCGGCGGCGCCGGCCACCGCCTCGCTGCCCTACACGGTCTACCTGGCCAACCTGCACAGCCAGAGCAACCACAGCGACGGCGGCGCCGCCCTCGACGCCTGCAAGGGCGCCCAGGATCCGCTCAAGGCCAAGTACGGTCCCGAAGCCGCCTTCGCCTATGCGCGCGGACGCGGCCTCGACATCCTGGCCGTCTCCGAGCACAACCACATGTACGACGGCTCGGACGGCACCGACCCCAACGCCGAGCCAGCCAGGGCGAAAGACCTGTACAAGGCCGGCCTGGCCAGCGCCGCCGCCTTCAATGCCACCAAGCCGGGCTTCCTGGCGCTGTACGGCATGGAGTGGGGCGTCATCAA
>NZ_DKJX01000011.1:0-46275 GCF_002454935.1 Massilia sp. UBA6681 | reverse complement strand
CCCTGGGCGAGCTGCTGGCCGACACGCAGACCGCGCGCAGCGACTATGGCGCGCTGTACACCCTGATGCGCCAGCGCGGCTGGGTGGGGCAGTTCAACCATCCCTCGCACAGCGGGCAATTCAAGGTGAACGGCGTGCCGCTCGCTTACACGCCCGACGGCGACGAGGCGATGGCGCTGTGCGAGGTAATGAACAGCACCGCCTTCTCGACCAACGACACCGAGACCGAAACCCGGCGCAGCAACTTCGAGCAGGCCTGCAACAAGCTGCTGGAAGCCGGCTACCACGTGGCCTTCAGCACCAACCAGGACAACCACTGCGCCAACTGGGGCGCGTCCTACACCAACCGCACCGGCATCCTGCTGCCCAACGGGACGGCGCTCACGCGCGACGCTTTTGTGGAGGCGCTCAAGGCGCGGCGCGTGTTCGCCACCATGGACAAGGGTTCGCAGCTGGTCCTCACCGCGAACGGCAAGCTGATGGGCGAGCGCTTCACCAACCGCGGGCCGCTCACGTTGGTTGCCAACTTCGCATCGGGCGCCGGCAAGAAGGTGGCGGCGGTGTCGATCCTGGCGGGCGTGCCGGGACGGAACGGCAGCGTCACCGAGGTCTCGAACCTGGCCACCAGCACCTTCACGCCAGCGCCGGGCAAGCACTTCTTCTATGCGCGGGTGACCCAGGAAGACGGCAATGTGTTGTGGTCGGCGCCGGTGTGGGTGACGCAGGAGTAAGGGATCAGAAGCCGAGCGGCTCGCCCGCACCCAGCAGGGTAGCGATGCCCAGCACCGCGAAGATCAGCGCCGCCAGGCCGTGCACGAGCCTGAGCGGCACGCGTTTGGCGATGCGCTCGCCGAACACCACCGCCGGCACGTTCGCCAGCATCATGCCGAAGGTGGTGCCGGCGACGACCGCCGCCATCGAGTCGTAGCGCGCCGCCAGGGCCACGGTGGTCACTTGCGTCTTGTCGCCCATCTCGGCGATGAAGAAGGCCAGCACGGTGGTCAGGAAGACGCCGAAGCGCGCCAGCGGCAGCTCGTCCGCATCCACCTTGCTGGGCACCATGACCCAGGCGGCCATGGCGAGGAAGGACAGGCCCAGCACCCAGCGCATCACGCCCGGACCCGCCAGCTCGCTCACCAGGGCGCCGACGGCGGCGGCGAAAGCGTGGTTGAACACGGTCGCGACAAAAATGCCGAACACGATCGGCAGCGGGCGGCGAAAGCGGGCGGCGAGGAGGAGGGCCAGCAACTGGGTCTTGTCGCCAATCTCGGCAAGTCCCACGATGCCGGTCGATACGAGAAAGGCGTCCATGAAGCGGCAGGTACGAAAGTCCCGATCTTAGCAGAGCCCCCGGTTCCCGCAGCGCGCGCCAGCCTCGGCCCGGTGCTTTCCGGCCACGGTCGAAAATGCTATTCTGCCCGCTTCCTTCCACGCGAGAGACCATGAAGACTAGCACCCTGCTGCGCGCCTCGGCTTGCGCCTTTATCTGCCAGTGGAGCGCCTATGCGTTCGCACTCGACCCCCTCAGCTACGCCAAGTATGACCAGGTCAAGACCACCGCCCTGCACCTGGACCTGAAGGCCGACTTCACGCGCAAGACCCTGGCCGGCTACGCCGACCTGACCCTGAACTGGATCGACAAGTCGGCCACCACGCTGGACCTCGACACCCGTGAGCTGAAGATCTCGAAAATCGAGGCGCAGGACGCGAAAGGGGCGTGGAAGCCGGTCAAGTACACCCTGGACAAGCTGGATCTTGAAAAGGGCCAGGCCCTGCACGTCGCGCTGCCCGGCCAGCCGGCCAAGGTGCGCATCCACTACCAGACCGCGCCCACCGCGCCGGCGCTGCAGTGGCTCACGCCGAAGCAGACCATGTCGGGCAAGTACCCCTTCATGTTCAGCCAGTCGCAGCCGATCGCCGCGCGCTCCTTCGTGCCGATCCAGGACACCCCGGCGGTGCGCTTCACCTACACCGCGCGCATCCAGGCCCCGGAAGGCATGCGCGTCGTGATGAGCGCCGATAACGACCCGAAAGCCACGGGCAAGGGCGGCTGGAAGTTCACCATGCCGCAGCCGGTGCCGTCCTACCTGATCGCCATCGGTATCGGCGAGCTGGAAGCGCGCACCCTGGGCCCACGCACCGGCGTCTACGCCGAGCCGATGCGCATCAAGGCCGCCGAATACGAACTGGCTGACACCGAGAAGATGGTGGCCGCGGCCGAATCGCTGTACGGCCCGTACCGCTGGGGACGCTACGACATGCTGGTGCTGCCGCCGTCCTTCCCGATCGGCGGCATGGAAAACCCGCGCCTGACCTTCCTGACCCCGACCATGATCGCGGGCGACCGCAGCCTGGTGGACCTGGTCTCGCACGAGCTGGCGCACAGCTGGTCGGGCAACCTGGTGACCAACGCCTCGTGGAAGCACTGGTGGCTCAACGAGGGCTTTACTACCTACGTCACCACCCGCATCCTCGAGAAGATGTACGGCGAGGAAGTGGCGACCATGAACTTGCAGCTCGAGCAGGAAGAAGCGCTGGACTCGCTCAGGGACATCCCGAAGGCCAAGCAGGCACTCGTCACGCGCGACCCGGACACCAGTTCCGAGCACTATACGGATGAAGGCCTGGCCTATCCGAAGGGCGCCTGGTTCCTGCGCACCCTGGAGCAGCGCGCCGGCCGCGCCGCCTTCGACACCTTCCTGCGCAGCTGGTTCGACCAGCACGCCTTCCAGAGCGTGACCACCGACCAGTTCGTGGCTTTCCTGCGCGCGAACCTGCTGGCCAAGAATCCGAAGATCATGAGCGACGCGGAGCTGGACGAGTGGCTGTACGGGCCGGGCATCCCGGCCAGCGCTACCCGCGCCGTCTCGACTCGCCTGGCCAAGCTGAACGACACCACCGCGCGCTGGCTCAAGGGCGACATCAAGACCGCCCAGTTGCCTGCCAAGGACTGGAACGCCGCCGAGTGGATGAAGTTCCTGAACGATATCGACAACAAGGCCGATGCCGCCAAGCTGGAAGAACTGGACAAGGCCTACGGCCTGGCCAAGACCGGCAACAACGAGGTGGCTTTCCGCTTCTACCGCGCTTCGGTGCACGCCGGCTACCGCGGCATCCGCCCGAACCTGGAAGCCTTCCTATTGAAGGTGGGGCGCCAGAAGTTCGTGGTGCCGCTGTACGGCGCGCTGCGTGCGAACACGGAAGATCGCGCCTGGGCCGAGCGCGTCTATAAAGCTGCGCGCGAGCGTTACCACCCGGAGACGCAAGGCAGCGTCGACAAGCAGATGAACAAGTAACAAACAAGGGGATGAACAGAGTGTTTGCCATGAATCGCATTGCAGCCGCGGCCCTGCTCGCGCTGACCGCCAGCGCCGCCGGCGCCGTATTCGCACAGGACGCCGCGCCCGCCACCGCTGCCGTGGCGCCGGCCTACAACCTGAAAGCCGACGTCGAGCGCGTCATGAAGGAGTTCGACGTGCCGGGCATCGCCATCGCCGTCGTCAAGGACGGCAAGGTCCTGGCGGCCGAAGGCTTCGGCGTGCGCAAGCGCGGCGAGCCGGCCAAGGTCGACGGCAAGACCATCTTCGAGATCGCCTCGAACTCCAAGGCCTTCACGGCCGCGGCGCTCGCCATGCTGGTCGACCAGGGCAAGCTGGGCTGGGACGACCCGGTGATCAAGCACCTGCCGGACTTCCGCATGTACGACGCCTATGTCACCGCCGAGATGACCATCCGCGACCTGCTGGTGCACCGCAGCGGCCTGGGACTGGGCGCCGGTGACCTGATGTGGTGGCCGACCACCAATTTCAGCACCGACGAGATCATCCACAACCTCCGCTACATCAAGCCGGCCACCAGCTTCCGCAGTGCCTACGCCTACGACAACCTGCTCTACATCGTGGTTGGCAAGATCATCGCCGCCAAGTCGGGCAAGACCTGGGGCGAGACCATGCACGAGTGGATCCTCAAGCCGGTCGGCATGGCGAACACCACCACCAGCCTGGAAGAAAACGCGAAGTTCGCCAACGTGTCGGCGCCGCACAGCAAGATCAACGGCAAGGCCGTGCCGGTGAAACCGATGCCGGTGGCGAATGCGGTCGGCGCTGTCGGCATCAACACCAATGCCGAGGACATCGCGCGCTGGATGAACGTGCTGCTCGACAGCGGCAAGCTGGGCAAGGGCGCGGACGGCAAGGACGTGCGCCTGTGGTCGGACAAGCAGGCGCGCGAGATGTGGACCGCGCAGACCCCGATGACCATCAACACGCCGCGCGCGCCGCTGGCCGCCACCAAGCCGAATTTCTACGCCTACGGCCTGGGCTTCCAGCTGCGCGACTACCAGGGCAAGCTGGTGGCGATGCACGGCGGCGCGCTGCAGGGCTTCTACACCCGCGTGCTCTTGGTGCCGGAGTCGAAGCTGGGCATCGCGATCTTCACCAACGCGGAAAGCGGCCCCTCGCTGAACGCGCTGCAGTACCGCCTGCTGGACCAGCACCTGGGCATGGCGCCTACCGACTGGATCGGCCGTATCGCCGACATCGACCGCGAGAACCAGGCCAAGGAAGCGGCCCGCGTGAAGGGCGAAGCGGCATCGCGCGCGGCGGGCTCGAAGCCGTCGCTGCCGCTGGCGTCCTACGAAGGGGAGTATGAGGATGCGTGGTACGGCAAGGCATCGATCAAACGCGTGAACAACAAGCTGGTGCTGTCGTTCGCGAAGACGCCGGACCTGACCGGGGAGATGGAGCACTTTCAGCACGACACCTTCATCGTGCGCTGGAAGGAGCGCAACTTCAATGCGGATGCCTACGTGACCTTCTCGCTGGACCACGACGGCAGCATCGAACGGGTGCGCATGAAGCCGGTGTCGACGGAAACGGACTTCAGCTATGACTTCCAGGATCTGCTCTTCACGCCGGTGAAGAAGGACAAGAAAGTTTGATGTAAAGTCAAAATTGGGTTCCCGCCTGCGCGGGAACGACGTGCTTATTGTGTTGGCCTAAAGACCGTCATCCCCGCGCAGGCGGGGATCCAAGGTTGCATGAGCAGCCCTCAGCTCACTTCCCGTTCCACACCTTCATCATATCCTCCGACCCCTGCGTCCGAATCCCGTTATCCGACAGGATCCCCTCGGTCGCATCCAGCACCGCCTTGCGCGGCAGGATCATGTTCTCGCCATAGCGCTGGTCGAACTTGAACACGACGTGCTCGTCCTTCAAATCGCGCAGCGTCGACACCAGGTGGGCCAGGCTGCGGATCTTGACGCCGTTGACAGTGTCGACCACCGAGCCGAAGCGGTTGTTGTAGCCGCGTACCAGCGGATGCGGGAAGAACGGGCCGCTGATCACCACCAGCTCCTCACGCGTGGCGTCCGGCGAATCGCCGCGCCGCGTGATCAGGGGGCTGTCGTTGAAGGCATAGGCATTTGCCGCCGGCGCGCTCGCCACCATGAAGGACAGGAATTCGCTGGTGGCGCGGGTGAACACCACCGGGCCGTACACGAAGTAGGACGGATAGCCGCCGTTCAGGTCCGGAATCAGGAGCGGACGCGGGCCGCTGGTCGGCACCTCGACCTTCATCGGCTTGCCGGCGCGGATGATCGACATCGGCACCTTGCCGTCCTTCGCCAGCTGCTGGATGCGGTACTGGAAGCGCACGCGCAGGTTCGAACCCAGCTTCACCATGCCCTGGTTGTCGATCGGGTACTCGCCGACGTGGGTGACGATGTCGCCTTCCTTCAGCGGCCAGCTGGCATCGTTCTTGTACGGACGGTGCACCAGCGCGCCTTCCACCGACTTGTCGATCTTCAGGTACTGGCGCAGGCCCGTGTTCTCCAGGTTCTGGAAGCTGTCGTGCAGCAGCGGCTTGCCGTCGTAGCGGCCGTCCGCCACGTCCTTCAGGAACAGCTCGATCTCTTCGTTCGGGATCACATAGCCGATGTTCTGGGCATTGGCTGCCATCGAGAAGGCCAGGCCGATCATCTTGTCGCCCGCGATCACCGGGCCGCCGCTGTTGCCCGGGTTGATCGGCGCGTCGATCTGGATACGCAGGCCCGAGCTGAACGAGCCGTAGCCGACGAACTCCACGCGCGAGACGATGCCGCGGGTGGTCGACAGCGAGTTGCCGCCGACCGGATAGCCGTAGGCGAAGACCGCTTCGCGCACGTCCGGCAGCACGGCGGCGCGCTGCACCGGCGGGCGCTTGTCGAAGAAGCTCGGGTCTTCCAGTTCCAGCACGGCCAGGTCCAGGCCGCGCGCCAGCGCGATCACCTTGGCAGGCACCCGGTCGCCCGACTGGCTGGCCTGCACCTCGACCTGGCTGGCGTAGCCGACCACGTGGGCGTTGGTCAGGATGCGCTTGCCCTCGATGATGACGCCCGAGCCGGTGACGTCGGCCGGCGAGGCCTTGGTCCAGGGCTTGTACGGGTCCGGACGGCGCACGGTGGCGAAGATCTTGACCACCGAGTTCTCGACCGCCGGCAGGGCCGGCGCCCTGGTGGCGGACGGGGTGGCGACGGCCGGCGAGGGCGGCGTGGCGGGAGTCGGTGCCGGAGGCGGGGAGGTGTCCTGGGCGTGGACGAGGCCGCTCAGGGCGAATGCCACGGCGGCGGCGAGGCGTGCGGTTTTCATGGGTTCCTTCGGTGGCTCAACAGTAGTACGAGTGGCAAGAATATACACGCTCGCCGCCGAAGGATATACACCAATCTTCACGGGAGGCGTTGCGCCTCCCGGCGGAGGGGATTACTGCTTGACGAACTTCAGCGTCATGCGGTCGCTCTCGCCGATCGCCATGTACTTCTCGCGGTCCTTGTCCTTGTTGGACAGCACCGGCGGCAGGGTCCACACGCCCTTTTCGTGGTTGGCGGTGTCCTTCGGGTTGGCATTGATTTCGGACTTGGCGGCCAACTTGAAGCCGGCGCCTTCGATGGTCTTGATGACCCAGGCCTCGTGCACGTAGCCGCTCGAGGCCTTGGCATCCTGCGTCATCGATGCCGGCAGGCGATGGTCGACCACGCCCAGCACGCCGCCGGGTTTGAGCACCTTGTGGATTTCCTTGAAGGTGTTCTTCAGCGCCTCCTCGCCGTTGCCGACCCAGTTGTGCAGGTTGCGGAAGGTGAGCACCATGTCGACGCTGTTCGGCGCCGCGATCTGGTAGGTGGCAGGCGGCTCGAATACGGCCGGGACCACCTTGTCGTAGACCGCCGGCGTCGCCTCGAACTTCTGCTTGAGCGCCATGCCGCCGCGCTTTTCCGGCACGAAGGCCTGGCCTGCGGCGATCAGCTTGCCGTTCTGGCGCAGGTAGGGCGCCAGGATCTCGGTGTACCAGCCGCCGCCGGGCGCCAGTTCCACCACCGTCATGTTGGGCTTGATGCCGAAGAAGGTCAGCGTTTCGTACGGGTGGCGCGCCGCGTCGCGCGCCTTGTTGGCGGCGCTGCGGTGTTCGCCGGCGATGGCGGCTTTCAGGGCGTCGTCCGCCAGCGCGGTGCCGGCGGCGCCGGCCAGGCCGGTGGCCAGCATGGCGGCCAGGATCAGTCGTTTCATCGGTTCGAAGTCTCCAGGTGATTGTGCGCGGCCGGGCGGGACGCCGCCGCCGCGCTGATGATCGGTCACACTTGCCGGACAGTCAAGCGTTCTTCAAACATGCATATGTCTCACTCGTAAACATGTCCGCGCAGGTGTCCGCGGCGGACGCCCGGACACCTACCCGGACACTTTGCGCGGACAGTGGACGCCCACTAAATCATGGGTTTAAAACGTGCTTTGATCTGGCACAACAATTGCCTATTCAAAACCTCGAGTTGCTGCTAAGGTTGACAAGTTTAGCGGAGCCATCAGCCCCGTCGAAACCACTCCCTCCGTAGTAAATACAAGAGCGGGCCGCACCACAAGGCGGGACCGCTGCCCAGAAGTAGGTTGATTTCAGGAGACTTTATGGAACGCCGTACCTTTCTCAATTTCAGCAGCCTGGCGCTCGCCTCCACGCTCGTCCCCTTCAGCCGCGCGATCGCCGCGGACGAACTGCTCAGCTCCATGCCCACGGCCGCCAAGAAGGCGCTGGCCGACGTCGCGCTGAACGCCGCCACCAAGGCCGGCGCCAGCTATGCCGACGTGCGCATCGGCCGCTACCTGAACCAGTTCATCACCACGCGCGACCTGAACGTGGAGAACGTGGCGAACACCGAGTCGGCCGGCGTCGGCGTGCGCGTGATCGCGAACGGCGCCTACGGCTTCGCCGCCACCTCGGACATGAGCAACGACGGCATCGCCAATGCGGCGCGCCAGGCGGTGGCGATTGCCAAGGCCAACGCCAAGCTGCAGTCCGAACCGGTGCGCCTTGCACCAGTGAAGGGCGTCGGGGAAGTATCGTGGAACACGCCGATCAAGAAGGACTGGCGCACCGTGCCGATCAAGGAGAAGGCAGACCTGCTGATCGCCGCCAACAAGGCCGGCATGGAAGGCGGCGCGACCTTCATGAACTCGATGCTGTTCCAGGTGAACCAGCAGAAGTACTTCGCTTCCACTGACGGCTCCTACATCGAGCAGGACGTGCACCGCCTGTGGGCCCCGTTCCAGGCCACCGCAGTGGACAAGGCCACCGGCAAGTTCCGCTCGCGCTCCGGCCTGGGCGCGCCGGTCGGCAAGGGCTATGAATACCTGGATGGCCTCAAGGAGCACAAGATCAAGGCCGCGGGCGGCGTTGCGACCCTGTACACCGATACCTACGACATCATCGAGGATGCGCGCGCCGCGGGCCGCGATGCCAAGGCCAAGCTGACCGCCAAGTCTGTCCTCCCGGGCAAGTACGACCTGATGCTGTCGCCGGAACACCTGTGGCTGACGATCCACGAAAACGTTGGACACCCGACGGAACTGGACCGCGTGCTCGGCTACGAAGCCAACTACGCCGGCACCAGCTTCGCCACCCTGGATAAATGGGAATCGAAGAAGTTCAAGTACGGTAACCCGATCGTCAACCTGTTCGCCGACAAGACGACCCCGGGTTCGCTCGGCGCCATCGGCTACGACGATGAGGGCGTCAAGACCAAGAAGTGGGACATCATCAAGGACGGCATCCTGGTCAACTACCAAGCCACCCGCGACCAGGCCCACATCATCGGCGAGAAGGAATCGCACGGCTGCTCCTACGCCGACTCGTGGAACTCGGTGCAGTTCCAGCGCATGCCGAACGTCTCCCTTGCGGCCGGCAAGAAGAAGCTGACCCCGGACGAGATGGTCAAGGACATCAAGAAGGGCATCTACATCGTCGGCGACGGCTCCTTCTCGATCGACCAGCAGCGCTACAACGCCCAGTTCGGCGGCCAGCTGTTCTACGAGATCAAGGACGGCAAGATCGGCCAGATGCTGGAAGACGTGGCCTACCAGGCCAACACCCAGGAATTCTGGACCGCCTGCACCGCCATCTGCGACGAGCGCGACTGGCGCATGGGCGGTTCCTTCTTCGACGGCAAGGGCCAGCCGCCGCAGATCAGCATCGTGTCGCACGGGTCGTCGACCGCGCGCTTCAACGGCATCAACGTGATCAACACCGCCCGCAAGATCGGCTAAGGCAAGAGGACCCTCATGAGCATCCTTACCCAGGACCAGACCAAGCGCATCACCGACCGGGTGCTGTCGCTCTCGAAGGCCGACGAGTGCATCGTCAACATCGAAGGCGCCCGCATCGGCAACATCCGTTTCGCCCGCAATGCCGTGTCGACCGCCGGCCTGGCCGACGACACCCGCCTGACCGTGCAGGTGGCCTTCGGCAAGCGCCAGGGCACCGCCACCATCAACGAGTTCGACGACAAGTCGCTGGAAAAGGCCGTGCGCCGCGCCGAGGACCTGGCGCGCCTGGCGCCGGAGAATCCGGAGTTCATGCCGGCGATCGCCAAGACCGGCTACAAATCGTCCGAAACCTACGTCAAGCGCACCGCCGAGATCGACCCGGAATTCCGCGCCCAGGCCGCCGCCTACGCGATGGAAGCCTGCCGCAAGAAGGGCCTGGTCTCGGCCGGCTTCTTCACCGACCGCGAGACCTTCGAGACCGTCGCCAACTCGAACGGCGTGTTCGGCCACCAGGTCGCCACCTCGCTCGACTTCACCTGCACCGTGCGCACCGAAGACGGCCGCGGTTCGGGCTGGGTCAAGCGCTCGGCGCGCGACGTCGCCCGTTTCGATCCGCGCGAAGCGGCCGACGTGGCCATCGAGAAGGCGCTGCGCTCGGTGGACGCCAAGGCCCTCGAGCCGGGCCGCTACACCGTGGTGATGGAGCCTTCCGCCACCAGCGACCTCCTGACCTTCATGATCGGCGGCTTCAACGCCCGCATGGCCGATGAGGGCCGCAGCTTCCTGTCGAAGAAGGGCGGCCAGAACCGCCTGGGCGACAAGCTGTTCGACCAGCAGGTCAACATCTGGTCCGACCCGTGGGACAAGGACGTGCCGGTGCTGCCGTGGGACAACGACATGCTGCCGCGCGAACGGACCCACCTGGTGAAGGATGGCCGCATCAATGCGCTGAACTACTCGCAGTACTGGGCCAAGCAGAAGGGCCAGCGCGCCATCGGCAGCGCCGGCAACATCATCATGGCCGGCACCGACAAGAGCACGGCCGAGCTGATCGCCAACACCAAGAAGGGCGTGCTGGTGACCCGCACCTGGTACATCCGCATGGTCGATCCGCAATCGGTGCTGGTGACGGGCCTGACCCGCGACGGCACCTTCTACATCGAGAACGGCAAGGTCAAGCATCCGATCAAGAACTTCCGCTTCAACGAGAGCCCGGTGAGCATGCTGAACAACATCGAGGAGATCGGCAAGCCGCTGGTGATCGGCGGCGACGAGGCGAACTACTCGATGCTGATCCCGTCGATGAAGATCCGCGATTTCAACTTCACGTCGCTGTCGGACGCGGTTTAAGCAACAGCCATCCTGCGGCCCGAGAACGTCATCCCGGCCTGCGCCGGGATGACGTTCTCGGGCCGCGGGTGAACGCATACGGAAAACATACATGGAACGTCGTAAATTCCTCCAGATCGGCGCCGGCACCGCGGGCGCCATGCTCATCCCCGTCTTCGGCAACGCCATCGCCGCCGATGAACTGATGAGCGCCATGCCCACCAGCGCCAAGAAGGCCTTGGCCGACACCGCGCTGAACGCCGCCACCAAGGCCGGCGCGTCCTACTGCGACGTGCGCATCGGACGCTACCTGAACCAGTTCATCATCACGCGCGACCTGAACGTCGAGAACATCAGCAACACCGAATCGACCGGCGTCGGCGTGCGCGTGATCGCCAACGGCGCCTATGGCTTCGCCTCGACCAACAACCTGACCCCGGACGGCATCGCCAACGCCGCGCGCCAGGCGGTGGCCATCGCCAAGGCCAACGCCAAGCTGCAGACCGAGCCGGTGCGCCTGGCTCCCGTGAAGGGCGTGGGTGAAGTGGCCTGGGCCACCCCGGTCAAGAAGGACTGGCGCGCCATCCCGGTCAAGGACAAGGCCGAGATGCTGATCGCCGCCAACAAGGCGGGCATGGCGGCCGGCGCGAGCTTCATGACCGCGTCGCTGTTCCAGATCAACCAGCAGAAGTACTTCGCCTCCACCGACGGCTCCTACATCGACCAGGACATCCACCGCCTGTGGGCGCCGATCAATGCGACCGCGGTCGACAAGGCCAGCGGCAAGTTCCGCTCGCGCGCGGGCCTCTCCTCGCCGGTGAGCATGGGCTACGAGTACTTCGACGCCAAGGCCAGCGACAAGGTGCAGGCCGCCGGCGGCGTGACCACCCTGTACACCAACTCCTACGACATCATCGAGGACGCCAAACTGGCGGGCAAGCAGGCGCGCGAGAAGCTCAGCGCCAAGTCGGTCGAGCCGGGCAAGTATGACCTGGTGCTGTCGCCCGAACACCTGTTCCTGACCATCCACGAGAACGTCGGCCACCCGACGGAACTGGACCGCGTGCTCGGCTACGAAGCCAACTACGCCGGCACCAGCTTCGTGGGCCTGGACAAGTGGGAGTCGAAGAAATTCAAGTACGGTTCCGAGCGCGTGAACTTCGTTGCCGACCGCACCACGCCGGGCTCGCTCGGCCTGATCGGCTACGACGACGAAGGCGTGCCGGCCAAGAAGTGGGACATCATCCGCAACGGCATCCTGGTCAACTACCAGGCCACGCGCGACCAGGCCCACATCATCGGCGAGAAGGAATCGCACGGCTGCTCCTACGCCGACAGCTGGAGCACCATCCAGTTCCAGCGCATGCCGAACATCTCGCTGGAAGCCGGCAAGGCGCGCCTGACCCCGGACGAACTGGTCAAGGACGTCAAGAAGGGCATCTACATCCTGGGCCGCGGCTCGTACTCGATCGACCAGCAGCGCTACAACTCGCAGTTCGGCGGCACGCTGTTCTACGAGATCAAGAATGGCAAGATCACCGGCCAGCTGGAAGACGTCGCTTATCAGACCAATACCCAGGAATTCTGGAACGCCTGCTCGGCCATCTGCGACGAGCGCGACTGGCGCATGGGCGGCTCGTTCTTCGACGGCAAAGGCCAGCCGAGCCAGGTCAGCGCCGTCTCGCATGGTTCGAGCACCGCGCGCTTCAATGGCATCAACGTCATCAACACCGCACGCAAGATCGGTTGAGGGAAGGGGACAATATGAAACAGCTGAACCAGGAAGAAGCAAAACGCATCGCCGACCGCGTGATCGGTTTCTCGAAAGCCGACGAGTGCAGCGTCTCGATCGAAGGCAATCGCACCGGTAACATCCGCTTCGCACGCAACAGCGTGTCGACCGCCGGTCTGACCGAAGACACCCAGCTGGCCGTGCGCGTGGCCTTCGGCAAGCGCGTCGGCACCGCCGTCGTCAACGAGTTCGACGACAAGTCGCTGGAAAAGGCGGTGCGCCGCGCCGAGGAACTGGCGCGCCTGGCGCCGGAGAATCCGGAGTTCGTCCCAAGCGTCGGCAAGCAGGAATACCAGCTCACCAAGACCTTCGTTCCGAGCACCGCCGCCATCGATCCGGCCTACCGCGCCGAAGTCGCCGCCGCCTCGATCGGCCAGGCGCGCGCCAAGAAGCTGGTCACCGCCGGCTTCTTCACCGACAGCACCCGTTTCGCCTGCATCGCCAACTCGAAGGGCGTGTTCGGCTTCCAGGAGTTCACCGACCTGTCCTTCACCTGCACCGCGCGCACCGAAGACGGCCGCGGTTCGGGCTGGGTCACCCGCTCGGCGGTCGATGCGCGCCGCTTCAACGCGGCCGAGGCGGCCGAGATCGCGATCGACAAGGCGCTGCGCTCGGTCGATGCGAAAGCGCTGGAGCCGGGCCGCTACACCGTGATCCTGGAACCGGCGGCCACCTCGGAAATCCTGGGCAACATGTTCAGCTCCTTCGGCGCGCGCGCCGCGGACGAGGGCCGCAGCTTCCTGGCCAAGAAGGGCGGCGGCAACCGCCTGGGCGAGAAGCTGTTCGACGAGCAGGTGAACATCTGGGCCGACCCGTGGAACCCGGACGTGCCGGTGGCGCCGTGGGACAACCAGACCATGATCGCCCGCAAGCGCACCGACCTGATCAAGAACGGCCGCGTCGCCTCGCTCGGCTACTCGCCGTTCTGGGCGCAGAAGACCGGCAACCAGGCCACCGCGGGCCACGGCAACATGATCATGGCCGGCGGCACCAAGTCGCTGGACGAGCTGGTTGCCGATACCAAGAAGGGCATCGTGGTCACCCGCACCTGGTACATCCGCATGGTGGACCCGCAGTCGCTCCTGATCACGGGCCTGACCCGCGACGGCACCTTCTACGTCGAGAACGGCAAGATCAAGCACCCGGTGAAGAACTTCCGCTTCAACGAAAGCCCGGTCACCATCCTCAACAACATCGACGAGCTGGGCAAGCCCGAGATCATCGGTGGCGACGAGGTGCCGTTCCAGATGGTGCTGCCGCCGATGAAGGTCCGCGACTTCAACTTCACCTCGCTGTCCGACGCGGTCTGAGTTTTAAAAGATGGCCAATTACGATTTCTACTTCACGCGCCTGAGCTACGAATCGGGCGACTGGGACGTGGATATCCGTATGCCCAGCAACGTGCTGAACTCGCTTGTCGAGTACACCACGCTGCGGGTGGATCCGACCGAGCGCATCGTCGCCCTGTCGGATCCGAAGATGCTGCAGGCGCCGTTCTGCTACTTCGCGGGGCACAAGCTGGTGCAGTTCACCCCGCAAGAACGGCGCAACCTCGAGAAATACGTACGCGGCGGCGGCTTCGTTTTCGTGGACGACTGCAACCACGACATCGACGGACTGTTCGCCAAGTCCTTCGAAGCCGAGATGGTCAAGATTTTCGGCGCCTCCGCACTGAAGAAGATCCCGAATACACACCCGTTGTATTCCTGCTTCTTCAAGTTCGACGGGCCGCCGACCACCGGCGGGGAACTCAATGGCTGGGGCGACGACCTGGTGCACGAGTACCTGAAGGCGATCGAGTTCGGCGGGCGCATCCGCCTGCTGTACTCGAACAAGGACTACGGATGCGAGTGGGACTACGACTTCCGCAACAAGCGGTTCCTCGCGGTCGACAACACCCGCTTCGCGGTCAATATCATTCAATATGCGTTGGGAGCGTAAGCGGTGGCGGAACGTGAAGTGGTAGCGTGGAGTGAAACGGAGATTGCCGAGCTGACGGCAAAGGTCGGCGCATTGAAGGCCAGCATGGCGCGCGTGATCATCGGGCAGGAAGACGTGGTCGACCTCTTGGTGACCTGCCTGCTGGCGGGCGGCCACGCCCTGGTCGAGGGCGTGCCGGGCCTGGGCAAGACCCTCCTGGTGAAATCGCTGGCGCAGGCCACCGACATGGAATTTCGCCGCGTGCAGTTCACGCCGGACCTGATGCCCTCGGATATCGTCGGCACCGAGATCCTGGAAGAAGACACCACGACGCGCCAGCGCGTGTTCCGTTTCCAGCAAGGCCCGGTGTTCACCCAGGTGCTGCTGGCGGACGAGATCAACCGCGCGCCGCCCAAGACCCAGTCGGCGCTGCTGGAAGCGATGCAGGAACGTGCCGTCACCTTCGCCGGCACCACCCATAAACTTCCACGCCCCTTCTTCGTGCTGGCCACGCAGAACCCGATCGAGCAGGCCGGCACCTATCCGCTGCCGGAAGCCCAGCTCGACCGCTTCCTGCTGCGCATCGACGTCGTCTATCCGACCGAGGATGAGGAGGTGCTGATGGTCTCGCGCACCACCCACGCGGGCCTGGACGACGCCGAGCCGGCGATGACGGTCGAGACCCTGCTGCGCCTGCAGCAGCTGGTGCGCGACATCGAGATCGGCGAACATCTGCTGCGCTACGCGACGCGCCTGGTGCGCAACACCCGTCCGGCCCTCACCACCGTGGCGGCGGTCAAGCAGCACATCGGCTGGGGCGCCGGCCCGCGCGCCGGCCAGGCCCTGGTGCTGGCTTCGAAAGCGCGCGCCCTGATGCAGGGGCGCCTGGCGGTCACGCGCGACGACATCCAGGCCATGCTGCTGCCGGTGCTGGCGCACCGCGTGCTGCGCAACTTCGAGGCCGAGGCCGACGGCATCGCCATCGCCGACATCCTGCAATCCCTGCGCAACGAGATCCGGGTCGATTAATCTTGTCGCTGGCGAAGACCGCGCTGATCGCGCACACGCAGAAGCTCGACCTCGTGATCCGCCATGTGCTGGCGGGGCTCGGCCACGGCATCCACGCCGGGCGCGAGCGTGGGGCAGGCGTTGAATTCTCCGAGTACCGGGCCTATGCGCCCGGGGATGAGTGGCGCCGCGTCGACTGGAAGCTGCTGGCGCGCGCCGACCGTTACTTCGTGCGCGAGGCGGAGCGCGACAGCCACGTGGCCGTCTGGCTGGTGCTGGACGCCAGCGCCTCGATGCTCGAGCCCAGCCGCGAGGTAGAGGGCGTGGACAAGCTGGGCTATGCGCGCACCTTGCTCGGCTGCGTGGCAGCGATCGCCCAGCGCCAGGGCGACGCCTTCGGACTGGTCGTCCTGAACGGCGGCAAGGTCCAGTTCACTCCGGCCATGCGCGGACCGCGCCAGCTGCAGCGCGTGCTGCTGCAGCTCAGCCGCGTGCAGGCCGAGGGCGAACTGCCGGATGCCGACGTCCTGCGTGCCAGCCTGCACTTCGCCCAGTCCCCCAGCGTCGTCTATGCGGCCAGCGATTTGCTCGACTGGCCCTCGCCCTTGTCGCAGGCATTGGTCCGCCTGCGCGGCATGCGCCACGACGTGCGCGTGCTGTGCCTGCAGACGCAGGCGGAAGTGGACGCCAGCTTTTCTTCGAACCTCGCCTACCGCGATCCGGAGCAGGAGACGGGTGTCTACCGCTTCGGCGCCGACCTGAAGGAAGGCTATCGCCAGAACCGCGAGGCGCACTTCGCCACGGTGACGGCGGCTTGCCGCAAGAGCGATATCCCGATCGTGTCCGCACGTATCGAGCAGCCGCCGGGCGAAGTCCTGCGTCTCTGGCTGCGCCGTCCGGGGAGCCGTCCATGAACCAGCTGTGGTGGTTCGCATTACCGATCCTGCTGCTGCCGATCTGGTGGCATCGCCGCAAGCGCGAGCAGCACAAGGCCGAGCTGCTGGCCACCAGCCGCTTCCTGCCACGTGCCGAACCGCGCCAGACGCGCGAGTGGCGCTGGAAGGACATCCTCCTGCTGCTGGTGCGTTGCCTGCTGCTGGCCACCGTCATCGCCTGGCTGGCCGACCCGGTCACGCCCTGGCGCGGCGATACCGTGATCGTCGCCACCGGCACCGATCCTAAATGGGCCGATGCGCAGGCGGCGCAGGCCGGGCTGGCCAAGGCCGACCGCCTCGGCATGCCGGCCGGGCAAGCGATCACCTGGCTGCGCGCCCACCAGCGCGAGTGGCGCCCGGAAGCGCGCCTGCTGGTGCTGGGCGACGTGCCGATGCCGGCGCTGCTGCCGGAATTCGGCCGCAGGGTCGAACTGCTTACCCTGGCGCGCCAGCCGGAGAAGAACGAGCGCCGCGTCCATATCGCCAGCGAGCGTCCGGAGCAGTGGCGCCGCGTGTTCGCCCTGGAGGGTATCGCCATCGACGCGGCGCCGGGAGCGAAGACTTCGCTCATCGTCTGGGACCGCAAGGAGGCGCCGCCGGCATCGCTGCGCGCGCCGCTGTGGCTGGTCACCGACATCGCCGCCTTCCCGGAACTGGGCAAGGCGCAACAGGTAGATGGATTGCGCTACGCCGACAGTGCGCGCGGCCGTGTTTGGCATTCCGAAGCCTGGCCCCCCGCGACGGCGGATGCCGCGCGCACGCTGCTGGACAACTGGCAGCGCCTGCACGTCGGCCCCCCAAGCCATACCGCGCCGTCGCGCGTGTTCGAAGCGTCCGGCACTGCCCGTGCGCCGGAACCGAGCGGCGCGCTGCGCGACATGCTGATGGCCGCCTTGGTGGCATTGTTCGTACTCGAAAGGATACTCACGCATGCAAGACGGCGCTGAGATCGTCAAACGCGCCTGGCGTGCCGCCCAGCTGCGCCGGCTGCCACTGTGGATCGCCGGTGCGCTGCCGTGGCTGTTCATCCGCTCCGCGCCGGGCCTGATCGCATGGAGCATGTGGTGCGCCTGGGACTGGGCCATCCTGCGCCGCCGTGTCGGTATCGAATGGACCTCCTGGCTGGACGGCGCCGTCCCGGAGATGGAAGACAGCAGCGCGCTGCTCGAGCATGCGCCGACGCCGGTCGCCCAGCTGCAGCGCCGCCGCATCCTCGAACGCCTCGATGCCAGCCTCACGAACCGGCAGCTGCGCGGCATCGCGCGTGGCCGCGTGACGCTTGGTGCGCCCTGGTTGCTGGGCAGCGTGGCCGCGGCCGCTGCGGTCTGGTTCGCCACGGCCGCGCCGCAGCAGGGTGGTGTCGCCGCACCCGGCAAGCAGCCGGCGGCGATCGCGGCGCAGGTAGCGAGCCAGCTGGTGGTGCGTACCGCGCCGCCGGCCTATACCGGCGTGGCGCCAATCGAAACGGCGCCGAAGGACTTGCAGGTGCCGGAGCAGACCGTGATGAGCTGGTGCCTGAAGGACCCGTCGGCGGCGGAAGAGAGCATCGAGCTCAGTACCGGCCAGGTGATCAAGCCGGGCAAGGAGTGCGTGCGCTGGACTGCTACCGAATCGGTGTTCTGGCGCTGGCGCGGGAGCCGTTATACGGTCAAGGTCATTCCCGACCAGCCGCCGGAAATCACCATCACCGCACCGACCCAGATGGTGCAGGAGCTGCCTGATACGGCGACCAGCGCCGCCATGGGCGTGAAGGTGCGCGACGACTACCTGATCAAGCGCGCTACCC
The DNA here is from genome assembly GCF_002454935.1 of Massilia sp. UBA6681. Classification (NCBI taxonomy): domain Bacteria; kingdom Pseudomonadati; phylum Pseudomonadota; class Betaproteobacteria; order Burkholderiales; family Oxalobacteraceae; genus Massilia; species Massilia sp. UBA6681. Next base: position 27,942 of record NZ_DKJX01000011.1, on the reverse strand, counting down.
TGCACATGACGCTGGCGCGCGGCAGCGGCGAGAACATCCGCTTCACCGACCGCGAGATGCCCTTGCCGGGTTCCACGGACCCGAAGCAGCGCAACTGGTCCAAGAACTGGTCGCTGGCGGAGCTGGGCATGGAGCCGGGCGACGAGCTGTACTTTTTTGTCCGCGCCACCGACAACGCGGCGCGCCCGCATACCGTGCAGTCGCCGACCTATACCCTGCGCCTGCCGGCGCCCGCGGAGGAAGCGGAAGAGGAGAGCGCCGCCATGCCGATGCTGGTCAAGCCGCAGAGCCTGCGCAGCCAGCGCCAGATCATCATCGATACCGAACAGCTGATCGCCGACATGCGCACCCGGAAGATCGCCCGGGACGAGGTGATCGAGCGCAGCCAGAAGATCGCCAGCGACCAGGGCACGCTGCGCCGGCGCTACGGGCAGTTCCTGGGCGAGGAGTCCTCGCTGTTTACCGACGGCGAAGAAGAACACGCCGAGGACGACGGCCACGTCCATGGCAGCGAGGGAAGCACCCAGGACATCCTGCACGAATACGGCCACGCCCACGACGAGGCCGAAAACGCCACGCTGTACGACGAAGACACGAAAAAGGTGCTGCGCCGCGCGCTGGTGGCGATGTGGGATGCCGAGAAGGCGCTGCGCGCGATCACGCCGAAAGTCGCCTTGGCGCCCGAGCACAAGGCGCTGGAAGCGATCAAGGAGCTGCAGCAGGCCGAGCGCATCTACCTGCACAAGACCGCCTTCGTGCCGCCGCCGATCAAGGAAGAAAAGCGCATGACCGGCGACATGATTGGTGCCGCCAGCTACCGCCGCGAGCAGGGCGGCGCCGACAAACGCGTGCCGGAAGACCTCGGCCAACTGGTGCAGGCGCTTTCCGGCGACGGCCCGCTGCCGGCCCTGTGGACCCGCAGCGCCCACGACTGGGTGCGCGAGCGCCTGCAGGACGACGACCAGCGCCTGTCTGCCCAGAAGGCGATCCAGGACGTGGCCGACGGTTGCGTCGCATGTCGTCCGGTGCTGCGCGCCTGGCTGCGCCAGGGCGCGGGGCAGGGCCAGGTGCTGCTGCAGGCCAAGCCGGTGGTCGAGACGCCCTTCGTACGCGCCTGGCGTGAGGGGACGAAATAATGATGAGCACAAACCTGATGCTGGCCCTGATCGGCCTTGCAGGCATCGCCAGCGCCGGCCTCTATGCCTGGCGCCGCACATTCATCGATGCGCTGCTGGTGCTGGTCGCCGCGGCGGCGCTCGGCCTGTTCGCTGCCGGCGTCAAGATGCCGGGCGATGCGGGCCGAACCCTCGCGCTCGATCCGGCCGCTCCTGCGCCGGCGTTGGACGGCGTGCGCGCCTTCGCGGTCAAGGGCGACGGCCTGCGCGCCGCCCAGTGGAACGACCTGCCCGCGCTGCCGCTGCAGTGGCAGCGTCCGGAAAGCGGCAGCCTGCGCCTGCATTACCCGCGCCAGCTGGCGCTCGGCCGTACGTTCACGCTCCGGGTGCAGCGCGACGATAAAACAGACGCGCGCCTGCAGCTGCTGGCCGAGAACGGCCAGGTCATCGCCGATGCGCGCGGCGTCGGCGACCTGGTGGTGAACTGGATGCCGCCGCTGGCCGAGCGCCTGGTGCTCAGGGCGCGCCTGCTGGATGGCGCCGGCAAGACCATCGCCGAAGGTCCGGTGCCGCTGACCATCAAGGAACCGAATATCCTGCAGGTGCAGGGCCGCTTCGGCGCGCCTTCTTTTGATGTGCGCACCCTGAACGAACTGCTGGCCGGCAGCGGTGCGCTGCTCGACTGGCAGGTGGTGCTGGGCCGCGCCATCACGCGCACCGAACTGCCGCTGGCCGAGATGAAGGCGCCGAACCTGCTGGTGATCGATGCCGCCTGGTTCGAGCGTGCAAGCAGCGCCGAACGCTCGGCGCTACTGGGCCGCGTGGCCGGCGGCCTGCCGCTCCTGGTGCTGGGCGCGAATGCCAACGATCCGGGCATCTGGTCGCGCACCCTGGGCTTGCGCTTGCTGCCGCAGCCGGCGGACAAGAAGATCGATGGGCCGCTGGAGATGGCGGTGGCGCGGCTGAACCCCGCCGCGCGTGAAGCCGGCGAGTGGCTCGGCGCGGACGGCATGGTGTGGACCCGCAGCTGGCAGAAGGGCCGCATCGCCTGGTTGGGCGCCGCCGAATGGCATCGCCACGCGATCGCCGAACCGCAGGCGCTGGCGCTGTGGTGGCAGGGTGTGCTGGACCGCGTGGGCATCGACGTTTCGAAAGAAGTCGAATGGTTGGGGCCGGAAGAACTGCCGCTGCCGGGCCAGCGCATGGAACTGTGCGCGCGCGGCGTGAAGGGGGAGCTAGCGTTCCCGGACCTGAAGCTGGTGCGCTCCTGGTCGCCGCGTGTCGATGCCGCCTGCGTGGCCGTCTGGCCGGAGCAGTCGGGCTGGCTGCGGGTAGAGGATGCGAAAGCGGGCACGCATGCGGTCTACGTTTACGCGCCGGGCGACTGGCCGCAATGGCAGGCGGCGCAGCGTCGTGACGCCACCGCGCGCTTTGCCGCGCGTACGCCGGCGACAGCGTTGGCGGGCGCCGCACGTGCCTTCCCGGCCTGGCCGTTCGCGCTCGCGTTCACCCTGGCGATGCTGCTGCTCTGGTGGCGCGAGCGCCGCTGATCGAAGGAGACAAAGTGAAATCGATTCTGCCGACCATGCTGGCCGTGGCGCTGCTTGCCACCCCTTGCCAGGCCGCGGCGCAGGCAGCCGCCGACGCGACGCCGGCAGTGCGCTGGTCCCGGGCTCCCGACGCCGCCATCGCGCGGCAGGAAATCTATCCCGCCGTGCTGGGCGACAGGATCATCGTGGCAGGCGGTGTGCTCTCGCAGCCGCCGGGCTTCACCGACCATGTCGAAGCCTACGACGTGAAAACGGGCCGCTGGACCACGCTCGCGCCCTTGCCGGAAGGCCGGCACCATATCGCCTTGGCCGAGGCCGGCGGCAGGATCTACGGCATCGGCGGCTTCTCCGGCGCCATCCCGGACTGGCGCGCCCATGCGACCGTGTTCGTCTATGACGCCGGGGCGAACCGGTGGTCGGCCGGCCCGTCCCTGCCAGGGCCGCGGGCCGAAGGCGTGGTCGCTACCGTCAGGGACAAAATCTACTTCATCGGCGGGCGCGTCCCGACCAGCCCGGAGGCGGTGCACATCAACGCCCACGCGGATACCGCCCGCGGCGAGGCGCTGGACACGCGCACCAAGCGCTGGGAGCGCATCCCCGACGCGCCCAGCGCGCGCAACAGCGCAGCCGCCGCCGTCATCGACGACAAGATCTATGTGGTGGGTGGCCGCCAGATGCTCAAGCAGGCCGATGGCCGGCAGCGCCCGGTCAACCTGTCGACGCTGGAGGTCTATGATCCCGTTACCAAGCGGTGGGAAACCAGGGCCCCGATGCCCCAGGCCCAGGGCGGCCTGGCTGCGGCCGCCTACGACGGCAAGCTGTATGCCTTCGGCGGCGAGCAGTTTGTCCCGGCCAGCAAGGTGTTTCCCGATGCCTGGGTCTATGATCCCAAGACGGACCGCTGGTCGGCCCTGCCGGCCATGCCGACGCCACGGCACGGACATGGCGCGGCTGTGGTCGGCAACCGCATCTTCCTGATGGGTGGCGGTGAAAAGGTCGGGGTGGGCGCCACCCGGGTGCTGGAAGTCCTCGAGATCCCGGCCGAACGCAGGCTCGACGAGGGAACGGTGCAGATCGACGGCCAGCAGCGCCGCTATTTTCGCCTGCACGATGCCGGCTCTGCTGAAAATGCGGTTCCGATCCTCCTGATCAGCGGATCGGGTTGCCGCGCGTTTGGCCAGCGCATCCCTGCCTTCTTCCAGCGCTACCCGGCGCCTGTCGATGTCTACTTTCTCGAAAAGGCCGGCATCGAGAAGGGCGACGATGGAACGCGTTGTTCGGCGGCCTATCGCCGCGCGGATTACCTGGAGCGCCGGGTCGAGGACGCACTGGCATTCATCGACAAGGAGCCGCGCCTGAAGAGGCTCGCGGCGCGCAAGCTGGCAATCCTGGGCTTCTCCGAAGGCGGCATGGTCGCCCCGATCGTTGCTTCGCGCAGCAAGAAAATCGGTTGGCTTGCCACGGGTGGCAGCGGCGGCCTGCCACAAAGCGAAGAATTCCTGATTTTTAACGCGCGTGGCGTCGTGCCCTATGCAACGCTGTTCACGCGCGAACAGTTACTCCAGACCTATGCTGCCATCAAGGCGGATCCGCACAACGTCGACAAGGAGTTCTTCGGCAACTCGTATCGCTACTGGAGTTCGCACCTGTTCTACGATCCGCTGTCGGCCTACGCGGCTTTGAATATCCCGATCGTCGCCGCAATGGGCGAACAAGACGACAGTGTCCCGATCGAATCAGGCCGCAAGCTGCGCGACTACTTTGCTGCACGTCCCGACAAACCCTTCACCTTCATCGAGTATCCCAAGGCCGGGCACGCGCTGCGGACACCCGATCAAGACCATCTTGCCGACTTTGTCACCGGCCTCGCCCGCTGGTTCAAAGGTGAACCGGACGCGTTCAGATAAGGAAGTACGACAGCCGCGACCCGCGCCAGGCACGGGTCGCGGGGCGCGGCATCAGAACGCGTAATCCGCCTTCACGTAGTACGAACGCCCATTGATTCCGAACGGGCAGGTCTCCCAGCAGTGCGTAAAGCCCAGCTGCGGGAAGGGCGCCGCCTTCACCGGATCCCACCGGGTCGGATAGGTATCGAACAGGTTATTGACGCCCGCCGTCAGGCTCAGCTTCCTGGTGAAGTTGTAGCGCCCGGTCAGGTCCACGATCCACTTCGCCGACCAGGTCTGGATGAAGCCCGGCGTGAAGCCCTGGCCTTCCACTTCGCCGAAGTAGTTCGCGCGCGCCGTCGCGTTCCACTGGCCGGCCGTATAGTCGGCCGCCACCACGTGGTGCTGGCGCGGCTGGCCCTTCTCGATCAGCGTCACCTGGGTGTCGTCGAACAGCTGGGCGCCCGTCAAGACCGAGGACTGCGAATGGCGGTCCTTCACCTTGGTGCGGTTGAAGCCGAGCTGGCCGGACAGCACCAGGGTCGAACCCTGGCCGCGCGTAGTGTGCTGGGCCACCAGGTCGAAGCCGGTGGTGCTGGTGTCGATCGCATTGGTGAAAAACTGCGCCTGGCCCACGCGCAGCGGGTCGAGGATGGCCCGGATCGGGCAGGCGGCGGCGCTCAGGCAGGGGCCCGACTCCGGCGCGATGTTCGACGAGAACACGATGCGGTCGTCGATGTTGGTGCGGTACAGGTCGGCCGTCACCGAGAAATTCTGGGTCGGGCGCAGGATCATGCCGACGCTGGCGCTCTTCGAGGTCTCCTCCTGCAGCGGGGCGATGCCGAAGGCGCGGGTCACGGCGCTGTTCTCGCGCGCGGTCAGGGTTTCGGTCAGCACGCCGGCGGCGTTCAGGTTGGTCGACACCGAGCTGTAGAACTTCTGCTGCACGCCCGGCGCACGGAAACCGGTCGAGGCGCTGGCGCGCAGGCCGATCGTGCGCGACGGGTCGTAGCGCAGGCTCAGCTTGCCGATGGTGGTGTTGCCGAAGTCCGAGTAGCGTTCGTGGCGCAGGGCCGCGCCGAGCGAGAGCGCATCGCCGAGCTTGCGTTCCAGGTCGACGTAGTAGGCGGTGTTGTGGCGGCCGTCGTCCACTTCCGTGCCCGGGGTGTAGCCCGGGAAGCCCTGGATGCCGGACGCCGCGATGCCGCCGCTCTGGTCGCGGATGATCTTGCGCGGGTCGTTGCTGCGGCCGTACTGGTAAGAGACCGGGTCGCCGGCCACGATCTGGTAGTTATCCCGGCGCCATTCGAAACCGGCGCCAATGTGGAGCGGGGCGCCGGCGACCTCGACCGAGCCCTTGAAGTCCAGGTTCAGCGTGGTCTGGTCGAACTTCAGCTTGCCGGTGTCGGCTTCCAGGGGCGAGCTGCCGTTCTCGTAGTAGTAGCTGACATTGATCGAGTTCCGCTCGTGGAAACCGAGCTCGCTGCGGCCGTGGTTGACGCTCAGGTCCACGCTCCAGTCGCCGCTCAGGTCGTGCTTGTAGCCGACGCCGAGGGAGGCATCCTTGACGGTGGTGATGATGTTCGGCAGGAAGCCGTTCGGGTACACGGCCGGCACGTTGCGCGCGTCGTCGGCGGTGCGGAAGAAGCCGGACGAATCGCCCTTGCGCCGGGATGCGCCGCCAAAAGCATACAGCTCGCCGCCACCCAAGGGCAGCGCGGCGTTCAGCCACAGGTAGGCGTCCTTGGCCTTGCTGTCGCCGATGCGCTGGGTGACCCGCGGCGGGTTGACGCGCGCGGTGTCCAGGCCGGCGCGATTGGTTTCGTCGCGGTCGCGGCCTTCGACCGACAGGTTCAGGTAGCCGCCGTTGGCGCCAAGGGCGAAGCCCTTGTGCGCGCTGCCGCTGAAGGTGTCGCCGTCGCCTTCCTTGGTGGTGCCGAGGCTGGCGCTCAACTGGGTATCGGTGACGCCCTTTTTCAGCACGATGTTGATCACGCCGGCGATCGCATCCGAGCCGTACTGCGCCGCAGCGCCGTCGCGCAGCACTTCGATCGACTGGATGGCGGACAAGGGAATCGCATTGATGTCGGTGCCGGCCGAGCCGCGGCCGATGGTCTGCTGCACGTTGACCAGCGCCTGCTGATGGCGGCGCTTGCCGTTGACCAGCACCAGCAGCTGGTCGGGGCCGAGGCCGCGCAGGGTGGCGGGGCGGATGATGTCGGTGCCGTCGCTGATAAAAGTCGTGGTGAAGTTGAACGAGGGGTCGAGGTCCTGCAGCACCTTGCCGAGTTCGAGCGAGCCGGCCGACTGGAGGTCTTTCGCGCTGATCAGGCCGACCGGCACGGCGGTGTCCAGTGCGGTCTTGGCCTGGGTCCGCGAACCCAGCACGACCACCGTTGCCGTGTCCTTCGGTCCCTGCCCCTGGCTGCTCGCTGCTTCCTGCGCGAACGCCGATGTCATGGCCGATACCAGCGCGGTCACCAGTAATACCTGCTTGTCTGCGTGTTTCACCATCTTGTCCCCTTGTTGAGAATTGAATTACGCCATCACAAAAACTAGGTCTCCTATAACCGTGGCGAATTGATTCTGAACAAGGAAATTCGTAAATACAAGTGTGAACTGTGCAAGACACAACAGTTTTACGTGATTCGGTGTATTGATGAGAAGAGGATGGAAAGCGAGGACCACCTGTGCTAGCAGCGAGGCTGCCGCTGGACAAGGCCGAGGGGGCGCTGGTGCGCTGAGCTGCCGCTGCGCGACCCTCAGGCGTGGTCGCGCATCCACTCCCTCAGTCCGTCGACCCATTTCTTGGCCGGCAGGTTCAAGTGACGCCGGATCTCGCCGGCACGTTCGTACAGCACCGAGAAATCGAGCTCCGGCGCATTCTTGAAGGCGAGCACCACGATGTTGGCATCGTGCACCTCGGGCAGCCAGACGACGGCGTCGAACACCTGCTGCATGGTGAGCAGGTTCTTGTCGTAGCTGTCGACGTGGCCGAACACGTTGGCGGTCATGATGCCGTCGTTCGTGAGGCAGTCGTAGCAGCCCTGGTAGAAGTCCAGCGAATCGAGCACCGGTCCGCGGGCGTCGTGGTCGTACAGGTCCACCTGCAGCACGTCGACCTGGCCGTGGTTGCCGGCATCGAGCACGAAGTCGAGCGCGTTCATCTCGCGCACGTCCAGGCGCGCGTCGTTCTCGGGCAGGCCGAACAGGGCGCGGCAGATGGCGATCACGTTCGGGTTCAGCTCGGCCACGCTCACGCGTGCGCCGGGAAAGCGCCGGCAGCAGAACTTGGTCAGGGCCGCGCTGCCGAGGCCCAGCTGCACGATGCGGCGCGGGTTCTGGATGAACAGCGTCCACATCATCATCATCTGGACGTATTCGAGCTCGATCGCGTCCGGCTTGGACAGCCGCATCGCGCCCTGCACCCAGGAGGTGCCCAGGTGCAGGAAGCGCACGCCGTCGAACTCGTCGATGGTGGCGGGCGGGTGGCCCGGCTGGGCGAAACGGGGATCGATGCGGGCGTAGGAAGGCGGCATGGCAGAGGAGCGGCGGTGAAAGCCGATCTTACCAGATGACCAATGCGGGACAGTCCTGGTCAGGAAGTGTGCGTACCCGGCAGCGCCGGAAGGATGAGGGTGACGGCCAGGCCGCCGCCCTCGCGGTTCGAGAGCGAGATGCGGCCGCCGTGGGCCTCGGCGATCTCGCGCGCCAGCGCCAGCCCGAGGCCGGTGCCGCTGCGCTTGGTGGAATAGAAGGGGACCAGGGCGTTGGTCAGCACCGCGTCGCTCATGCCGGTGCCGCGGTCCAGCACGTCGATGCGCAGGGCGTCCTGCACGCGGCGCACCTGCAGCGCGACGTCCTCGGGCTGCGATCCGGATTCGTGGGCGTTCTTGAGCAGGTTCAGCAGGGCCTGCTCCATCTGCGGGGCGTCGATCCAGGCCGGATCCTGCGGCAAGTCACCGAGCAGGCGGAACGGCACCTGCTCGGCCAGAGCGTCGATGAACACGTCCCAGGGGCGGGCTTCGAGGCGCGGCGTGGGCAGCTTGGCGAAGCGCGCATAGCCCAGGATGAAGGTCTCGAGGTGGCGGGTGCGCTCGCCGATGGTCTGCAGGATCTGGGGCAGGCGCTCGGTCTGCCCGCGCCGCACCAGCTCCGCGCCCGAGTGCGCGAGCGAGGCCAGCGGCGCCAGCGAATTGTTCAGTTCATGGCTGATCACGCGGATCACCTTCTTCCAGGTCTGTACCTCCTGGCGCCGCAGCTCGGTGGTGAGGTGGCGCAGCAGCAGCAGTTCGTGGCGCCGGCCGTTCAGGGTGAAGCTGCTGCGCGCCAGGTGGTAGACCTCTTCTTCCTCGGATTCGCCGGCGGTGAACAGGCCGTCGCCGCCGCGCGCCAGCGCCTCTTTCAGGGCCGGGGCCGCGGTCTCGAGCACGGCGCCCAGTCCGTGCCCTTCGAGCTTGCGGCCCTCGGACAGCAGCTGGCGCGCGGCCAGGTTGGCGTAGACGATGGTGCCGGCCGAGGTGCCCGTATCGGTGGCGAAGTCCGTCACCAGGAGCATGGCCACCGGGGTGTTCTGGACCATGGTGTCGAGCAGCAGCTCGCGCTGCACCAGGCCGAGGCGCTGTTCGCGCAGCACCTGGCCCAGGTCATTGTGGGCGGCGATCAGGTCGGCCAGCTCGTCGTTCTGCGGCCAGTGCAGGCTGAAGGAAAAGTCGCCGTCGCGGTAGCTCGCCACCGTGCCCTCGAGGGCGCGGAACAGCGACAGGATCGGCTGGATCTGGGTGCGGATGGTGATGATCGCGATCGGGACGATCGCCACCAGGCAGGTGAAGAAGACTAGCGCGGGATGCTCGGGGAACAGGTGGTCCAGCCCGAGCGCGATCAGCATGCCGAGGGCCAGCAGGGTGCCGACCAGCGCCGACCAGCGCGTGACCAGCGAGAGTCGGAACCCTGTGCGCTTCATGCCGGCCTGGCGATGCCGAGCCGCTCCATGCGCCGGTACAGTGCCTGGCGCGACAGGCCCAGTTCGTTTGAAGCCTGCGCCACCACGCCGCCGGCGCGCGCCAGCGCCTGCACGATGGCGTCGCGGTCCGGCTCCGTGTCCGGCGTGGGCGCCACCGCCACCGGCAAGCCGAGATCGGCGGCCTTGATGACCTCACCTTGCGCCAGCAGGCTGGCGCGCGCCATCACGTTCTTCAGCTCGCGCACGTTGCCGGGCCAGGTGTGGGCCTGCAGGGCGCTTTCCGCGGACGGGTGCAGGGTCTTCCCGCGCAGGAAGGACAGTGCCAGCGGCAGGATGTCGCCCGGGCGCGCGGCGAGCGGCGGCAGGCGCAGCTCGATCACGTTCAGGCGGTAGAACAGGTCTTCGCGGAAGGTGCCGGCGCGGATCATGGCGCCAAGATCCGCATTGGTGGCGCTGATCACGCGCACCTTCACCTGGCGCTCGCGGTTGGAGCCGAGTCGCTCGAAACGCCCCGTTTCCAGCACGCGCAGCAGTTTCATCTGGCCGGCCAGCGGCAGGTTGCCGATCTCGTCCAGGAACAGGGTGCCGCCGTCGGCCGCCTCGAACTTGCCTTCCCTGGCCTTGGAAGCGCCGGTGTAGGCGCCGGCGTCGGCCCCGAACAGCTCGGCCTCGATCAGTTCCGAGGGCAGGGCGCCGCAGTTCAGCACCACGAAGGGGCCGTCGGCCACCTGCGAGTTGGCCTGGATGATCTCGGCGATGCGTTCCTTGCCGGTGCCGTTCGGGCCCGTGATCAAGACCGGCACGTCGGCGCGCGCCACCTGGCAGGCCAGGGTGAGCACGCGCTCGGTGGCCGGGTCTTGCCAGACCAGGCCGCGCAGGTCGAAGTTCTGTTCCAGCTCGCGCTTGGCCTTGCGCTCGCGCTGCAGGCGCTGGTTCAGCGCGCGGTTGGCCTGGCCCAGCTCGATCAGGTTGCTCACCGTGGTGAGCAGGCGCTCGTCGTTCCAGGGCTTGGAGAGATAGTCGGCGGCGCCGGCCTTGATCAGCTCCACCGCGGCGTCGAGGTGGGTCCAGGCGGTCAGCAGGATCACCGGCAGGTCCGGGTGGCGCCGCCGGATCTCGCGGAACAGCGCCACGCCTTCCTCGCCGGAGGTCGTGTCGGCCGTGAAGTTCATGTCCTGGATGACCAGGTCCACGTGCTCGCGCCCGAGGATGTCCAGTCCTTCCTCGGGCGAGGCCGCGCGCAGGGCGGCGATGTCGTGGAGGGAGAACAGGACGTCGAGCGCGATGGCGACCGCGGCGTTGTCGTCGATGATCAGTACAGTGGGCATGACGGCAAGTTTAGCACTGGTTGTTTGCCATCAGGCACTGCGGGTGGCGGTCGCCGGCGAAATGCTGGCCGCGCGCCACGCCGGACCGTAGGCCGCCAGGATGCCCAGCGCCCAGAACACGATCGCGCCGCCGATCAGGTACTCGGCCGGGAGGCGCGCCATTTCCAGCCTGGTCACCAGGAGGTGGTTCAGGCCCAGGCCCAGCAGCACGCCGCCGAACACGCCGGCGCTGGTGATCAAAACGTTCTCGGTGATGAAGTAGCGCAGGATGTCGACCTTGCGTGCACCCAGGGCGCGGCGCACGCCGATCTGCTTGCGACGCTGGGTGACCCACAGGCTGGCCATGCCGACGATGCCCGAGCAGGTAATCAGGAGCAGCAGCACGCTGACGGTAATCAGCATCCACGACAGGGCGACGTCGCCGCGGTAGCGCTTCTGGCGGTCGTCCGTGACCGTCTTGACTTCCAGGATCATCGGCGTCGCCGACGACTTGCGCAGCGCTTCCTCCGCTTCCTTCATGACGCGGTCGCGCTGGCCCGCTTCGGCGCGGACGGCATACAGGGCGCCGGGATTGCCGTACAGGCGCGCCGGGGTGATCGCGGACCACTCGCCGCGCTCGCCCAGGTCGCCATGGGCCGACTGCAGCCGTTCGACCACGCCGACGATCTCGGTCCCTTGGGCGTCTTCGCCGGTGCCGAAGTACAGGGTCTTGCCGATTGCCGAGCTCCCCGGCCACAGCTTGTCCGCCAGCGCTTTCGAAATGATCAGCTGCTTGGGCAATTCGCGGTTCTCGTTTTCGTTGATGTCCACGGATTCCTGCGGCAGGAAGTCGCGGCCTTCGACGATCTTCAGTCCGAAGGTCTTGACCAGCGAATCGCCCGAGATGTAGATCGAGGCGATTGCGCTCTCGCGTTCCTGGCGCCGGTCGAGCGCGACGCTGTTGCTGCTGCCGCTGCCCGAGATCGGCATCTGGGACACGTTCGCCACCGAGACCACGCCCGGCACCGCGCGCAGCACATCGGCTTCGCGCTTCATGGTGGCGAGCATCTGCTCGGGACCGTCGCTGTTCAGGTTGCGCACATTGAAGTAGAAGGTCGCGGCTTCATCCAGCAGGCCGCTCGGACGCGCCGCGACTTCGCGGCGCTCGTTGACGACATGCAGGGCGTTGGCCAGGATCGCCAGGCTCAGCGCGACCTGCAGCGCGACCAGGATCGGACCGGTCTTGTTGCGCATCAGCGCGGACAGGATGGGCTTGATTTCCATGATGGTCTCTCTCGTTTTCTCGTTCTTATTGCGATTTCAGCTGGATGGCCGGCGTCACCTGGCAGGCGCGCCAGGTGGGCAGCAGGCCGGCAACGATGGCCGCGGTGACGGACATGAGGAAGGTCAGCATCAGCATCTGCCAGTCCATGCGGGCGACCGCCGCCATGCCCTTGCTCTGCATGCCGATCAGGGCCAGCGCGCCGAAGGACAGCACCAGGCCGAGCACACCCCCAACCAGGCCGACCACGCCGGTCTCGATCAGGAACTGCTGGAACACGTCGCGGCGCGAAGCCCCGAGCGCGCGGCGCACGCCGATCTCGGATGCGCGCACCGAGAACTTTGCCAGCAGCAGGCCGACGGTGTTGACCAGGCACAGGATCAGGAAACCGAAGGCCAGCCAGGCCGACAGCTTGCTGTCGTTGCCGACGACCTTCATGTGCTCCATCCATTCCATCACGTCGTACAGCTTGTTCGGCGCATTGCGCTTCAGGCGGCCCAGCTTGCGCTGCTCGCTCGCATAGTTGTCGAGCCAGGTCTGCAGTTCGGCGCGGTCGCTGCTGCTCCTGGTTTCGAACCAGGCCTGGATCCAGGTGCACTCCGAGGTCAGGAGGTTGGCGAAGCCCGGGTCGCGGTTGGCGCTGCAGTTCATGCTGCCGTTGTGGCCCATTTCGTGGCGCAGCGCGGTCGAGAAGGGGATGAAGAATTCTTCCGAGTTGCCGAAGCGGCTGCCGCCGATCAGCCTGTAGTAGCGCGGCAGCGGATTCCATTTGTCCAGCACGCCGACCACCGTGTACGGGAAGCCGCCGATCCTGATCTGCTTGCCGACCGGATTGGCCTCGCCGAACAGCTTCTCGGCGGTCGCGCGGCCCAGCACCACCACGTCGGCGCCACGCGCATCGTCGCCTTCGGTCCAGGCTTGGCCGTGCAGGAAGGGCACATCGAACATCGCGAAGAAGTCGCGGGTCGGGGCCAGGCCGGAGGCGGTGAAGGCCGGGATGTCGGTGCGCGGCGGCTCGATCGGCTGGTAGACGCCGTACATGGCGGTGCGGCGCTCGCCCTGGCCGCTCTTGAGGAAGTTGGCGGCGTCGATGTAGCCCAGCTGGTCGTCGTTGGGACCGTCGCTCGGCGCCCAGCCCTCGACCGGGCCGTTGTCCACGTGCGGCACCAACAGGCGGTCGCTCTTGGCGGGGATCGGGTCGCCCGACATCATGTGCAGGATGGTGAGCGTGGACACGCTGGCGGCCACGCCGATGGCCAGGGTCAGCACCATCAAGGCGGTCAGGGCGGGGTTGCGGCGCAGGCTGCGCACGCCCAGCTTGAAGTAGTAGGAGAACATGGTCTGGTCGTCCTTATGCGGTCACGGCGGCCTTGTCGACCAGGGTCGGGCCCTTGCGCACCAGGTCCGAGACCTGGCCGTCGATGATGTGCACGTTGCGGTGGGTGCGCACCGCCAGCTCCGGATCGTGGGTCACCATCAGGATGGTGGTGCCGGCAGCGTTGATCTCTTCCAGCAGTTCCATCACGCCGCGCGCCATCTGGGTGTCCAGGTTACCGGTCGGTTCGTCGGCCAGCAGCAGCTTGGGTGAGCCGGCCAGCGCGCGCGCGATCGCCACGCGCTGCTGCTGGCCGCCGGACAGCTCGGCCGGGAAGTGCTTCATCCGCGAAGCCAGGCCGACCTTGGCCAGCGCGTCCTCGATGCGTTCCTTGCGTTCGGTCTTGTTGAAGCCGCGGTAGCGCAGCGGCACGTCGACGTTGTCGAACAGGTTCAGGTCGGGGATCAGGTTGAAGCCCTGGAAGATGAAGCCCAGCTTCTCGTTGCGCAGGCGCGAGCGGGCGCTGTCGTCCAGGCCCTTCACGTTGACGCCGTCGAGGATGTATTCGCCCGAGGTAAATTCTTCCAGCAGGCCGGCGATGTTCAGGAAGCTGGTCTTGCCCGAACCGGAGGGGCCGGTCACGGTGACGAATTCGCCCTGCTTGACTTCGATCTCGAAACCGCGCAGCGCGTGGGTCTCGATCATGTGGGTGCGGTACACCTTGCTCAGGTTGGTCATGCGCAGCATGGGATTCTCCTAGTTTGTGTTGGTCTTGTTCAGCGGTTGATCGAGACGCGCGCGGCGTTATTGAAGGTGTCGGTGCCGGCGACGACCACCTTGTCGCCCTGCTTCAGGCCCGACAGGATCTCGACGGCGGAAATGCTGGTCGCGCCCAACTGGATCGGGGTGCGCACGGCGATCCCGTCCCGCACCACATAGGCATGGCGTCCGCCTTCGCTTTCGACGAAGGGGCCGCGCGGCAGCATCAGGACGTTGGGGCGCTCCTCGATCAGCAATCTGGCGGTCACGCGCTGGCTCTGGCGCAGGCCTTTCGGCTGCTCGCCGTCGAAGCGCACGCGCGCCAGCACCTGATTGCGCACCACTTCCGGCGACAGCGCGGACAGCTTGCCGGTGGTCTTGCCCGACGGCAGGGTGATCTCGGCGTTCATGCCCAGGCCGATGTCGGCCACATAGGTTTCCGGCACCTCGACCTCGACTTCGAGCTTCGACAGGTCGACCAGGGTCATCAGGGGGGCGTTGGCGGCCACCACCATGCGGTTCTGGACGTTGAGGGTGCCGATGAAGCCGTCCACCGGCGCGCGCACGGTCAGCTCGTCGACGCGGCGCTGGGCATTGGCCAGCGACAGGCGCTGGCGTTCCAGCTCGTTGATCTTGGTTTTCAGGGCCAGCTGGACGTCGTCGCCTTCGAGCGCGGCGGCCTGGGAGGCGTGGTTGGCGCGGATCTCGGCCGAGTTCAGGGCATCCTTGGCCTTCTGGTAGTCGATCTTGGCGATGATGCCGACCTGGGCCACGCTCTCGTAGCGCTCCAGGGTGCGCTGGGCCGACAGGCGATCGATCTCGGCGGTGTCTGCTTCGCGCTTGGCCAGCAGCTTCTGCTTGCGCGCCAGGATCTGCTGGCGCGCCACCTCGGCCTTCAGTTGCTCGTAGCTCGAGGTCTCGCGCTTGAGTTCATCGGTCAGGTCCGGGGACTCCAGCACCGCCAGCACGTCGCCCTTCTTGACGGTGTCGCCGGCGGCGACCTTCAGGTTGACGGTGGATGGGGCGGTCGAATACAGGGTGGGGCTGACGGCGGCCACGATGCGGCCATTCACCGACGCGTCGCGCACCAGGGTGCCGCGGGTGACTTCGGCGATGCGCAGGCGGGCTTCGCTGACGGAGTGTTCGCTGCTGGTCCAGGCGCCCAGCACGGCGACGCTGACGGCGAGGAGGGCAAGGGCGCCGCCCACCCACAGCGCGCGGCGCTTGAGCTTGTGGACCGGGGCCGGGGTGAGGACAGCGTCTTGTTCTGATGTATCGCGGATCATGGCATCTCGGGTGACAACGTTGGATGGCGTTGTCAATGCACGATCCGTGCCAATGAAGCAAGTGATTGATTCTATAGGGAAGGTTGCTGCCGCGTCCGGTGTCCGCGGTGTCCGTCATGACAGGGTGCGGACAGCGTCCGGACACAGGAGCGTCCGATTGTGCAAAAGCGGACGGGCGCGAACCGACTGCATCCGCGCCCGTCCTGGGGGTGCTCCTTGGCTTGCTTCCTTACTTCTGCGGCTTCTGCTTCTGGGCGTAGGTGCCCATGACTTCGCCCTTGCCGATCACGTGCCCCTGCATCGCCTGCAGCAGCTGGTCGCGGTCGGCGCCGAAGGGCACATCCAGCATGGTATCGAGCGCATACACCTGGAAGTGGTAGTGGTGCGGCTTGTCGCCCGCCGGCGGCTTGGGGCCAAAATAACCCATCGAGCCGCGCGTGTTCCGGCCCTGCAGCACGCCTTCCGGATCGGTCAGGCGCGGCTGCTCCTGCAGGCCTTCGGGCAGGCTGGTGACGTTCGCCGGGATGTTCCAGGCCAGCCAGTGCACGAAGGGCGTGACCGGTTTGGCGTCCGGATCTTCCATGATGATGGCGTAGGACTTCGCATTCGGTACTGGCTTCCACGCCAGGGCCGGCGACACGCCGTCGGCGTATTCGCTGTATTTCTGGTCCATCGCGCCGCCGGCCTTGAAGCTCGTCGAGCTGACCGACAGCGTGCCTGTCGACTGGGTCTCGGGCCGCTTGTTCGCGAGCGGCACGCCATTGCCCTTGTTGGCCTGGTCGCGCATCGGGCCGCTTGGGGCCATCGCGCTCAAGTTGCCGGGCTTGCCGGCGCTGTGGGCGATGCGGTAGATGACGCCGTTGCCGTCATCTGCCATCAAGAGCGAACCATCCTTGGCCCAGGCCAGGCCGACCGGACGTGCGATGTGGGTCTTGCCGCCGTCGGTAAGGAAGCCGGTGACGAAGGGTTCGACGGCGGTCGGCCGGCCGCCCGCGAAGCGCACCCGCACGATCTCGTAGCCGGACGCCTGGGCGCGGTTCCAGGAGCCGCGCATGGTCACGAAGGCGTCGCCGCTGTACTCGGCCGGAAAGCCGCCGCGGTGGCCGAACACCATCTGCATCGGCGCCGCATGCGCGGTGTAGCCCAGCACCATCGGGGTGCTGCGCGCCTTCCATTCTTCTTTCTTGATCTCGCCCACCGGGGTGCTCTGCGGGTAGATGTCGCCGCCGCCGTAGACGTGCGGCCAGCCGTACATCTTGCCCATCTCGATTTTGTTGATCTCTTCCTGCTGCTGCTCGTCGCCGAGGAAATCGATGCCGTGATCGAAGGACCACAGCTCGCCGGTCTGGGGATGCCAGTCGAAGCCGATGGTGTTGCGCAGGCCCGAAGCGAAGATGCTGCGCTGCTGGCCGTCCGGCGAGACGCGCAGGATGGTGGCGTTCTCGGGATTGCTCTCGTTGCAGGTATTGCAGGTGCTGCCCACGGTGAGATACAACATGCCGTCTGGCCCGAAGGCGATGGTACGGTTCGGGTGCTGGCCGGAATCCGGCAGGTCGCCCACCAGCAGTTTGAGCTCGCCCAGGCGGCCGTCGGACTTGATGTCGGCCACGAACAGTTCCTTGACGGTGACGAGATAGAACTTGTTGTCCTTGATCGCCATGCCGTGCGCGCCGGCGCGGTTGGCCACCTCGACCGGCGCGCCGTCGGCCTTGCCGTCGCCGTTCGTGTCCTTCAGCAACAACACGTCGCCCTGGTCGCGCCGGCTGACGTAGATGTCGCCATTCGGCGCCACCGTGATGATGCGGGCGTTCTTCAAGCCCGTGGCGAAGGGGGTGACGGTAAAGCCCTGCGGCGCCTTGATGCTGCGCATGCGCTCGGGAGTGGCCTCGACCTTGGCCGGCTTGAAGACGTTGGACGGGGCCGAGAAGCGGGTCCCGTCACCCTGTTGGGCACAGGCGGCGCCTGTCGCCATGCCGATTACCACCGCTGCTGTCACGCGTTTCATGCCCTGGTTCTCCCTCGTTACCGTGTATGGATGTGATAAAAAATCGTGCCAGAGTATCGACCGACGGTATGTGGGAGAACGTACGCAGACTGTCGCGTTGGCGGGACAGCGCAGGACAACAGGCGGGACAGGCACGCTAGGCGGCGGCGCGCAGGGTCCGCGCCGCCGCCACCATGTTCTCCAGCGCCGGCAGCACCTCGTCCCAGCTGCGCGTCTTGAGGCCGCAGTCCGGATTCACCCACAGTTGCGCCGCCGGGATACGCGCGGCGGCCTTCTGCATCAGCGCGACGATCTGCTCGCGACTCGGGACGTTGGGCGAATGGATGTCGTAGACGCCGGGGCCGATGCCGTTCGGGTAGCGGAAGTCGTCGAAGGCGCCGAGCAGTTCCATATTGGAGCGCGAGGTCTCGATGGTGATCACGTCGGCGTCCATGGCGGCGATGGCGGCGATGATGTCGTTGAACTCCGAATAGCACATATGGGTGTGGATCTGGGTGGCGTCGCGCACGCCGTTGGCGGCGATGCGGAACGCCTCGACCGCCCAGTCCAGGTAGCCGGGCCAGCCGGCGCGGCGCAGCGGCAGGCCTTCGCGCAGCGCGGCCTCGTCGATCTGGATGATGCGCACGCCGGCCCGTTCGAGGTCCTGGACCTCGGCGCGGATCGCCAGCGCCAGCTGGCGGCAGGTGACGGCGCGCGCTTGGTCGTCGCGCACGAAAGACCAGTTGAGCATCGTGACCGGGCCGGTCAGCATGCCCTTCATCGGCTTGTTCGTCAGCGACTGGGCATGGCAGGTCCATTCCACGGTCATCGGACGCGGGCGCTGCACGTCGCCGTACAGGATCGGCGGCTTCACGCAGCGCGAGCCATAGGACTGCACCCAGCCGTTGGCGCTGAAGGCGAAGCCATCAAGCTGTTCGCCGAAGTACTCGACCATGTCGTTACGCTCGGCCTCGCCGTGCACGAGGACGTCCAGGCCCAGCGCTTCCTGGGCTTGCACGCAGCGCGCGATCTCGGCCTGCATGGCAGCGCGGTAGGCGGCGTCGTCGAGTTCGCCCAGCTTGTGGCGGCGGCGCGCCTGGCGGATCTCCGGCGTCTGCGGAAAGGAGCCGATGGTGGTGGTGGGGTAGGCGGGCAGCGCCAGTACGGCGGCCTGCTCGGTGGCGCGCTGGGCGTGGGCGCTGATGCGCTGGCCCAGCGCCGGCGCAATGGCGGCGACGGCCCGCGCCACCTCGCCATTGTGCACGCGCGCAGAGGCACGGCGGCGGTCGATGGTGGCGGCGTTCGCGATCAAGGCGTCCTGCACGCCGACACGGCCGTGGTCGAGCGCGGTTTGCAGCAGGCGCAGCTCGTCCAGTTTCTGCACGGCGAATGCGAGCCAGGAACGGACCTCGGGGTCCATGCCGGTCTCGAGTTCCAGGTCGACCGGCACGTGCAACAGCGAGCAGGACGGCGCGATCCAAAGGCGCGCCTGCAACTGGCGCTGCACCGGCTCCAGCCAGGCCAGGGTCGCATGCAGGTCGGTCTTCCAGATGTTGCGGCCGTCGACCACGCCGAGCGACAGGATTTTGTCGGGGCCCAGCAGGGCGATCGCCGGCTCGATCTCGTCGCGCGCGTTGATGGCGTCCAGGTGCAGGCCGGCAACCGGCAGGCTGCAGGCGAGCGGCAGGTTGTCCTCCAGGCGGCCGAAGTAGGTGGCCAGCAGCAGTTTCGGGCCGTGGCCGCGCAGCGCCGTGTAGGCGTCCGCATAGGCCTGGCGCCAGCGCGCGTCGAGGTCGGTGACCAGCGCCGGCTCGTCGACCTGTACCCATTCGACGCCGGTCTGCGCCAGCCAGTCGAGCAGTTCCGCGTACACCGGCAGCAGGGCGGGCAGCAGCGCCAGGCGGTCGCTGTCGTCGTGGGACTTGCCGAGCCAGAGGTAGGTGAGGGGGCCGAGTATCACCGGCTTGGCGCGCACGCCGGCGTCGAACGCTTCCTGCAACTGCTGCCGCAAGCGCGAGGTGTCCAGTGTAAACGTCGTGAAGGCGTCGAATTCGGGGACGATGTAGTGGTAGTTGGTGTCGAACCACTTGGTCATTTCGCCGGCGTGGGTGCAGCCGCAGTCGGCGTGCAAGGCGCGGCCGCGGGCCACGCGGAAGTAGGCGTCCAGCGCGTCGCTGTGGTGGGCATGGGCGCGCTGCGGCACGTTCCCGAGCGTGAAACTCATGTCGAGCACGTGGTCGTAGAGCGAGAAGTCGCCAACCGGGGCCAGGTCGAGCGCGGATTGCCGGGCCCAGTGGCGGGCGCGCAGCTGGGCGGCCTCTATTTCCAGTTCGGCGGGTGCAGTAGCTTCCTTCCAGTGGCGCTCGAGGGCGAATTTCAGTTCGCGGCGGGCGCCGATGCGGGGAAAGCCGAGGTTGTGGGTGATGGTCATGGTATGCGTCCTGTTGATGGTCGCAGCCATGATAGGACGGACAACTCATGAATAAAATTGATATGATTTCATATATCGATCAAATTCATTCATGTATCCATGCTGGAACGTATCCACCTGATGATCCTGCGCGCAGTCGAGCAGCGCGGCTCGCTGACGGCCGCCGCCGAGAGCCTGCACCTGACCCAATCGGCGCTCAGCCACGCGATCCGCAAGCTGGAGGGGCAGCTCGGGGTCGAGGTCTGGACCCGCGACGGCCGCAGCCTGCGCCCGACCCAGGCCGGCCTCTACCTGCAGGGCCTGGCCAATCGCCTGCTGCCCCAGCTCGAACACGCCGAGCGCCTGATGGCGCAGTATGCCGAGGGCCAGCGCGGCACCCTGCGCATCGGGATGGAGTGCGCGCCCTGCTATGCCTGGCTCCTGAAGGTGGTGGCGCCTTACCTGGCGGCCTGGCCGGACGTCGACGTCGACGTCAAGCAGCGCTTCCAGTTTGGCGGCATCAAGGCCATCGAGGGATGGGAGATCGACGTGCTGGTCACGCCCGATCCGCTGTTCAAGCCGGGTCTGCGCTTCGTGCCGGTGTTCGACTACGAGCAGGTGCTGGTGCTGGCGAAAGACCACCCGCTGGCCGGCCGCGCCTTCGTGGAGCCTTGCGACCTGGCCGACGAGGTCCTGATCACCTACCCGGTCGACATCGACCGCCTCGACATCTACAACCAGTTCTTCCTGCCGGCCGGCTGTGCCCCGCGCCAGCGCAAGACCATCGAGACCACCGACATCCTGCTGCAGATGGTCGCCAGCGGCCGCGGCGTGGCGGCGCTGCCGCGCTGGCTGGTCGAGGAATACTCCGCGCGCATGCCGGTGGTGCCGGTGCGTCTCGGCCCGAACGGCATCCCGAAGCAGATCTTCCTCGGCACGCGCGAGGACGACGCCGCGATCGGCTACCTCGACGCCTTTATCGCCATGGCGGCCGGCCTCGGTGACAATGCTTGAGATTTGAGGCGCCGGCGCGCTGCTAGGATCGCGGCATGATCCGATCCGAACTCGCACGCCTGCAGCGCCTCTTCCGCCATGTTGTCAAACGCGACGCCGAGCGCGAGCCGCCTTCGCACTTCTTCACTCCCGAAGAAACCGGTCGCCTGCACCGCATCACCCTCGACGCCCGCACGGCGCTCGACGAGCAGACCTGGCATGATCTGCTGCTCCCGGCCTACGAAGAGCAACTCGCACAAGGCACCAGCATCTTCGGCCGCCAGGTGCTGCACCGCCACCTGCGTGCGGGCCTGGACGATGCCGGCTGCGCCGTGCTGGGAGAGCGCCTGCGCGGCCTGCTGGCCGATCCGGCGCGCCTCGACGCCTTGAACCTGGCGCTGCGCCCGCTGCGCTACGCCGAGACCGAGGTCGCCGGCCTGCTGTTCGAGGGCGAGGCGCCGCAAGCGCCCGCCTGGGCCGGATTCATCTGGGTGCTGCCGCTGCTGCTGGTGATGTCCTTGGGCCTGCTCGTCACGCAGCCGCTCGGCTGGATCGCGACCCTGGCCGCGGTGGCGCCGCTGATGGCGCTGCAGATCAGCTACCACCGCCGCCTCGAGCTGTGAAAGAACACGCTGGACAGACTGAACGCGCTGCTGGCCGCCAGCCAGACACTGGCGCAACTCGGCGGCCCGTTGCTGGAGCCTTTCGTCGAGGAGCGCGCCACGGCGGCCCGCCTGCACGGGCGCCTCGGGCGCCCGCTGCTGCTGCGCATGATCCCGGGCGGCGAGGCCTACATGGACTGGTTCGCCGCCTACAACATCCGCCGCTACTGGAAGACCATCCGCGCGGTGTACGGTGCGCGCGACTTCCTGCGCGCCTGCTACCTGCGCAGCGCGGAGCTCGAGGCCGACGTCGCGCTGGCACGCCACCTGCGCCGCCAGCAGCACTGGTGCTGGGCCGAACGCAGCGCCGCGCGCACGCTGGACCTGCAGGGCGGCGTGCACCCGCTGATGGAGATGCCGGTCCCGCTGTCCGTCAGCCTGGACGGGCAGGGCGCCTTCATCTCGGGCCAGAACGCCTCGGGAAAGAGCACCTTCCTGCGCATGGTGGGCCTGAACCTGGTGGCGGCGCGCGCCTTCGGCTTCTGCTACGCGCAGCAGGCGCGCCTGCCGGCCGTGCCGGTGCGCGCCAGCATGCAGAACGAGGATTCGCTGCTGGGCGGCGAGAGTCTTTATATGTCGGAACTGCGCCGCGCGCGCGAACTGCTGGATGCGAGCGGGGAGCCGGCGGGCATCTGCCTGGTCGACGAGGTCTTCCGCGGCACCAACCACCTGGAATCGGTGTCGGCCGCAGCCGCGGTGCTGGAAAGCCTGTGCGAGCGCGACCTGGTGCTGGTGTCCTCGCACAACCTGGTGCTGGCGCGTATCCTCGCGGGCAAGCTGGAACCGTACCGCATCGATACCGCCAGTGGCCGGCCGGTCCTGTTGCCGGGCGTGCTGCGCAACCCGAACGGCATTGCGCTGCTGGCCACGCAGGGTTTCGGGGAGCGGATCGAAGGTCGTGCCGCCGAGGTGGCGCGCTGGCTCAGCGCACACCTGACCGAGTCCGAGGAAAAGCGGCCGCCCGCCTCAGTTGCGCTTGAGCGGCTTGCCCTTCGCAATCACCTCGCGGCAGTCGCCGCGCATGGTGGCGTCGTCGTAGTCGGTCCAGCCGTAGCTGTCGACGTAGCGCTTGTGGCGCTTGAAGGCCGGATTGACGAAACTCCGTTCCAGGCTTTCGCCGGGGTAGCGGATGTCGGCCATGTCGAGCACCGTGTGGAACATGTTCTCGGTCGAGAGCTTCGCCTTCTGATGGCGCTTCAGTTGCGCGACCTTGGCCGGGAAGCGCTCGCCGTAGCTGCCCGAATACCAGACGAAGGCCGGCACGTGGAATTCGTACTGCGTGTTATGGCCGTGGAAGGCGATCTTGCATGACTTGTCGTACAGGGTCTGGCCGTGGTCGGCCACGTACAGCAGCGAGGCGGGCAGGCCGGTTTCCTTCAGCACCCCGATCACGTTCGACAGGAACCAGTCGGTATACAGGATGGCGCTGTCATAGCTGTTGTTCATCTGCGGCTCGATGCGCGGATTGGTGTAGTCGGGCTTCTCGATCGACTTCAGCGAGGGCTGCCAGCGGTCGAACTCCTGCGGGTAGCGGTGCGCGTAGTTCCAGTGGCTGCCCAGCGTGTGCAGCACCACCAGCACCTTCTGCGCCGGATCAATGATGGCGCGCCGCAAGGGCGCGAGCAGTACCGCGTCGTGGTTGGAGGCGTCGGACACGCTGCCCAGGTTCAGGAACTGGACGTCGTCCGCTTCTTTCGCGAACACCGACACCGGCGTGTCGAACTTGCCGAACGAGACCTGGTTCGAGATCCAGAAGGTCTTGAAGCCGGCCTCCTTGAAGGCCGACAGGAAGGATTTTTCGGAGAAGCCATCCTTCAGGCTCTGCATCGCAGGTTTGCGCGAAATGATCACCGGAATCGACAGGCGGGTGGCCGATACCGGCGTGATCACGTCCTTCAGCATGACCAGGTTTTCTTCCTGCGCCAGCAAGGGATTGGTCTCGCGTGCGTAGCCGTTCAGGCTCCAGCGGTCGTAGCGCGAGGATTCGCCCAGCACCACCACGAGCACCTGCGGCCCATGCCCGTCGCCTATCTGCTTTGCCCCGAAGCGGAAGGCGGCGCTGCGCCGGTTCAGTTCGGCCAGGTAGACCCGCTCTTTATAGAAGTCGAGGCCGCGCGCGCTCAGGCCGAAGGGCCAGGATTGGGCGAACAGCGCCAGGTCGACCGGCGGCCTGGCCCAGGCGGGCAGTGGCGGCCAGCTTCCCGCGGTAGCGGCAGCGTGTTTCCCGTCGGCCTGGGCGAAGCCGGATTTCTGCCCGTAGGCCAGCACCGCGGCGCCCGCGCCCAGCACCGCCAGCACGATCCAGCGCGAGCGGTCGTTCCAATCCAGGTCGCGGGTACGCCAGGCTGCCGCCCAGGTCGAGCCGAACCACAGCAGCACGCCGACGATCACCGCGCCCAGCAGCCAGGCTTTCCCGCCCAGGAACTCGAGTGCCTCGCTGGGACTGGTCTCGGCGATGATGCCCAGGTGGTGCGTCGAAATCCCCTGTCCATAATAGACAAGAAGGTAGAGCTCGGTCGGCAGGGCCAGGAAGGCCGGCAGCAGGGCCCAGTGGAACCAGGCCGGGCGCTTGCACAGGGCCCAGGCGGCGATCCAGGCGAACACGCCGGCGCCCAGCAGCTGCCATGGGTCGCTGCCGCCTTGCGCACCCGGCAGGTCCAGCAGCTTCGCCGCAAAAGGCATGCTCGACAGCAGGGCGTAGCTCAGCAGCAGGTACAGGTTGGCGGGACGAAGCAGGCGGGACATCGGGCAGGAAGAGGGCCAAATCGGCTATTATCCTGTCTTTATAGCCGGAAATACACTATCCTTGACGCAAGCTTGACAGCAGCTCTGTAGCAGGCTTGCCACATCCACCACGGTAAACCCCAGGTTTACCCCGCCGCCAGGTCGACCGGCCGGCAAAGCGGTTGACCCACTTGCGCATCGGGTCTATACTCGCGAGTTCTCGATTTATTCTGCACATGGTATACGCATTCGCAGCCGCTCCTTCGGTGAGTGGCTTTCGTCGCCTCTGCTGTGAGCACGAATCCGGGACTAGGTTTCAGTCCCCGGACAAGCGCAACAAGGGTCCGGGTCATCAACGTAGTAACTTTGTTGGATTTTTGAACGATGCCAACCATCAATCAACTGATTCGCAAGCCGCGTGAAGCCGCGGTTGTGAAGAGCAAGTCCCCGGCACTGGAAAACTGCCCGCAGAAGCGCGGCGTTTGCACCCGTGTCTACACCACGACCCCGAAGAAGCCGAACTCGGCACTGCGTAAGGTCGCTAAAGTTCGCCTGACCAACGGTTTCGAAGTCATTTCGTACATCGGCGGTGAAGGCCACAACCTGCAAGAGCACAGCGTCGTCCTGATCCGCGGCGGCCGTGTGAAAGACTTGCCGGGTGTGCGTTACCACATGGTCCGCGGCGCACTGGATACCCAGGGCGTGAAAGACCGTAAGCAGGCTCGCTCGAAGTACGGTGCGAAGCGCGCCAAGGCCGGCGCCAAGAAGTAATCCTGCGGACCCTGTCACGTACAGGTCACATTAAAAAGTTAAGTTGAGCCGGCCGGAAGGCCGAGTAAGTGAAAGATCATGAGGGTCTTTCGCGAGTGCGGACACCGCACTCAACTGAAGATAGGAAGGAATTGAAATGCCACGTCGTCGTGAAGTACCCAAGCGCGAAATCCTGCCGGATCCAAAATTCGGCAACACCGATGTCGCCAAGTTCGTCAACGTTCTGATGCTGTCCGGTAAGAAATCGGTCGCTGAAAACATCATCTACGGTGCGTTCGAGCACATCCAGCAAAAATCGGGCAAGGACCCACTGGAAGTGTTCACGACCGCGATCAACAACTGCAAGCCGATGGTCGAGGTGAAATCCCGCCGTGTCGGCGGCGCCAACTACCAGGTGCCAGTGGAAGTTCGTCCGGTTCGTCGTATGGCGCTGTCCATGCGTTGGTTGCGCGAAGCCGCAAACAAGCGCAGCGAAAAATCCATGCCGCAACGCCTGGGTGGTGAACTGATGGAAGCGGCTGAAATGCGCGGTGGCGCAATGAAGCGCCGTGACGAAGTGCACCGCATGGCAGAAGCGAACAAGGCGTTCTCGCACTTCCGCTTCTAAGCAAATGGCCAAACCCCTTCGGGGAGTGCGGCCTGCAGTATCTGTTGTTCAGGCCGGGCGCGTTTTGATCGTCAAAATGCCGTCCGGTTTTGTCCATTCAAAGATTTAGGAAAAATTATGGCACGCACTACCCCCATTGAGCGCTACCGCAATATCGGTATTTCCGCTCACATCGACGCCGGCAAGACCACGACCACCGAGCGCATCCTGTTCTACACGGGTGTGAACCACAAGCTGGGCGAGGTGCACGACGGCGCCGCCACCATGGACTGGATGGAGCAGGAGCAAGAGCGCGGCATCACCATTACCTCGGCAGCGACGACCTGCTTCTGGAAAGGTATGGCCAGCAACTTCGAGCCGCACCGCTTCAACATCATCGACACCCCGGGCCACGTCGACTTCACCATCGAGGTGGAGCGTTCGATGCGCGTGCTGGACGGCGCCTGCATGGTTTACTGCGCAGTCGGCGGCGTGCAGCCGCAGTCGGAAACCGTGTGGCGTCAGGCTAACAAGTACAAGGTTCCGCGTCTGGCCTTCGTCAACAAGATGGACCGTACCGGTGCAAACTTCTTCAAGGTGTACGAGCAGATGCGCGCCCGCCTGAAGGCCAACCCGATCCCGCTGCAAGTGCCTATCGGCGCCGAAGACAACTTCAAGGGCGTGGTCGACCTGGTCAAGATGAAGGCCATCCTGTGGGATGACGCTTCGCAGGGCATGAAGTTCGAATACGTCGACGTGCCGGCCGAACTGCTCGACACCTGCAACGAGTGGCGCGAGAAGCTGGTCGAAACCGCCGCTGAAGCGTCGGAAGAGCTGATGAACAAGTACCTCGAAGAGGGCGAACTGTCGGAAGCCGAGATCAAGAAGGCGCTGCGCCAACGTACCATCGCCGGCGAAATCGTCCCGATGATGTGCGGCACCGCATTCAAGAACAAGGGCGTGCAGGCAATGCTGGACGCGGTCATCGAATACCTGCCGTCGCCAGTGGACATCCCGCCGGTCGCAGGTACCGACGAAGAAGAGCAGCCGACCTCGCGTAAGGCCGACGACAGCGAGAAGTTCGCTGCGCTGGCATTCAAGATCATGACCGACCCGTTCGTCGGCCAGCTGATCTTCTTCCGCGTGTACTCGGGCGTCGTGAATTCGGGCGATACCGTCTACAACCCGATCAAGGGCAAGAAGGAACGCCTGGGTCGTATTCTGCAGATGCACGCCAACCAGCGCGAAGAGATCAAGGAAGTCCGCGCAGGCGACATCGCCGCAGCAGTCGGCCTGAAAGAAGCAACCACCGGCGAGACCCTGTGCGATCCGTCGGCACCGATCATCCTCGAGAAGATGGTGTTCCCGGAGCCGGTCATCCAGCAGGCAGTCGAGCCGAAGACCAAGGCTGACCAGGAAAAGATGGGCCTGGCACTGAACCGTCTGGCTCAGGAAGACCCGTCGTTCCGCGTGCGTACCGACGAAGAGTCGGGCCAGACCATCATCGGTGGTATGGGCGAGCTGCACCTGGAAATTATCGTTGACCGCATGAAGCGTGAGTTCAACGTGGAAGCAACCGTCGGCAAGCCGCAGGTTGCGTACCGCGAAACCATCCGCAAGGCAGTCACCGACGTCGAAGGCAAGTTCGTCAAGCAGTCGGGCGGCCGCGGCCAGTACGGTCACGCAGTCCTGACCATCGAACCGCAAGAGCCGGGCAAGGGCTTCGAGTTCATCGACGCCATCAAGGGCGGCGTGGTTCCACGCGAATACATCCCGGCAGTCGAGAAGGGTGTTCGCGAGACCCTGACCAGCGGCGTGCTGGCTGGCTACCCGGTCGTTGACGTCAAAGTCACCCTGACCTTCGGTTCGTACCACGACGTCGACTCGAACGAAAACGCGTTCCGCATGGCGGGCTCGATGGCGTTCAAGGACGGCTGCCGCAAGGCGAACCCGGTCATCCTCGAGCCGATGATGGCCGTGGAAGTGGAAACGCCTGAAGACTACGCCGGTTCCGTGATGGGCGACCTGTCGTCCCGCCGCGGTATGGTGCAGGGCATGGACGAAATCCCGGGCGGCGGCGGCAAGATCATCAAGGCCGAAGTCCCGCTGTCGGAAATGTTCGGTTACTCGACCTCGCTGCGTTCGGCAACCCAGGGCCGTGCGACCTACACGATGGAGTTCAAGCACTATTCGGAAGCTCCGAAGCACGTGATCGACGCTATCGTGACCGCGAAAGCCAAGTAATAAAAAAAACCGGGGACGGGTTTCACGAGAACCTGTCCCCAACAACAGCTAAAAAACAATACGTTTCTTTTAAAGGAAGATAGGAAATGGCAAAGGAAAAATTCG
>NZ_DKJX01000056.1:0-81266 GCF_002454935.1 Massilia sp. UBA6681 | reverse complement strand
CGATCCTGCAGCCGCAGGTCAAGGGCCTGGCCGACCTCGAGCCGGTCGAGCTGGTCGCCGGCCAGGACGTCGAGCTCGACGACGTCGTCCGCCGCCTCGCCGGTGCCGCCTACACGCGGGTCGACCTGGTCGAGCGGCGCGGCGAGTTCGCCGTGCGCGGCGGCATCGTGGACGTCTTCCCGCCCACCGAGGACCACCCGCTGCGCATCGAGTTCTGGGGCGACACCGTCGACGAGGTCCGCCGCTTCTCCGTGGCGGACCAGCGCACCCTCGAGCCGGTCGAGCGCCTGTGGGCGCCGCCGTGCCGCGAGCTGCTGTTGACCGACGAGGTCCGCGCGACGGCCGCCCGCTACGCGCAGTCACACCCGTCGATGGCCGAGCTCTTCACGAAGCTAGCCGAGGGCCATGCCGTCGAGGGCATGGAGTCCCTGGCCCCCGTGCTCGCCGGCGAGATGGAGCTGTTCGTCGACCTGCTGCCCGAGGGCTCGATCGTCGTCGAGAACGACCCCGAGCGGATCCGGGCACGAGCCGCCGACCTGTTCGCCACGAGCGAGGAGTTCCTGGCGGCCTCGTGGGCGGCGGCCGCCGACGGCGCCGAGAGCCCCATCGACCTGGGATCGGCCGGGTTCCACGAGCTCGACGACGTCCGCAAGCACGCGGTGACACTCGGGCTGGGCTGGGGCGAGGTCTCGCCCTTCGCGCTCGACGAGTCGCGCGTCGTCGGGGCCGAGCCGGCTCCGCAGTACCGCGGCGACATCGAGGCCGCGCTGGCCGACGTCGTCCGCTGGCGTGAGCAGAAGCGCCACCTCGTCATCGTCGCCCCCGCCCACGGCCAGGCCCAGCGAGCCGTCGAGTGGCTCGCCGAGCACGACGTCCCGGCCACCATCGTCGACCACGCCGACGGCGCGAACGGCGTCGAGCAGGGTGTCGTGCAGGTGGTCTGCGCCGACCTCGTGCACGGCTTCTCGTCCGAGTCCCTGAACCTCGTGGTGCTGACGCACGACGACCTCGTGGGCCAGCGTGCCGCCGAGCGCGTCGACCGGTCCTCGATGCCCGCGCGCCGTCGCCGCCAGATCGATCCCCTCGAGCTGAAGCCGGGCGACGCGGTCGTGCACGAGCAGCACGGCGTCGCGCGCTACGTCGAGCTGGTCAACCGCGTCGTGCACGGCGCGGCCCGCGAGTACCTCGTGCTGGAGTACGCGCCGAGCAAGCGCGGCCAGCCCGCCGACCGCCTGTTCGTGCCGATGGACCAGCTCGACCAGGTCAGCCGGTACGTCGGCGGTGAGTCCCCGAGCCTCGACCGCCTCGGCGGCGGCGACTGGCAGAGCCGCAAGAGCCGTGCCCGCAAGGCCGTCCGGCAGATCGCCGACGAGCTGATCAAGCTCTACGCGGCGCGCCAGTCCACGAAGGGGCACGCGTTCGGTCCGGACACCCCGTGGCAGGCCGAGCTCGAGGACGCCTTCGCGCACATCGAGACCCCCGACCAGCTGGCCACGATCGACGAGGTCAAGCGCGACATGGAGCGCACCGTCCCGATGGACCGGCTCGTGTGCGGCGACGTCGGCTACGGCAAGACCGAGATCGCGGTGCGGGCCGCCTTCAAGGCGATCCAGGACGGCAAGCAGGTCATCCTGCTGGTGCCCACGACGCTGCTGGTGCAGCAGCACTACGCCACGTTCGCCGAGCGCTTCGGCCAGTTCCCGGTCACGATCAAGCCGCTCTCGCGCTTCCAGACCGACAAGGAGTCCAAGGCGACGCTCGCGGGGCTCGCCGACGGCACGATCGACATGGTCATCGGCACGCACCGGCTGCTGCAGCCGGGCGTGAAGATCAAGGACCTGGGCCTGGTCATCATCGACGAGGAGCAGCGGTTCGGCGTCGAGCACAAGGAGGCGCTCAAGCACCTGCGCGCCGCTGTCGACGTGCTGAGCATGTCCGCCACGCCGATCCCGCGCACCCTCGAGATGGCGGTCACGGGCATCCGCGAGATGAGCACGATCGCGACGCCACCGGAGGAGCGCCACCCGGTCCTGTCGTTCGTCGGGCCGTACGAGGACCAGCAGGTCATCGCCGCCATCCGCCGCGAGCTGCTGCGCGAGGGTCAGGTCTTCTACCTGCACAACCGCGTGCAGAGCATGGAGAAGACGGCCGCCCGCATCCGCGAGCTCGTGCCCGAGGCCCGCGTGGCCGTCGCCCACGGCAAGATGGGCGAGCACAAGCTCGAGGAGGTCATGGTCGACTTCTGGGAGAAGCGCTTCGACGTTCTGGTCTGCACCACGATCGTCGAGTCCGGCCTGGACGTCTCGAACGCCAACACGATGATCATCGAGCGCGCCGACACCCTCGGCCTGTCCCAGCTGCACCAGCTGCGGGGCCGCGTCGGCCGCAGCCGCGAGCGTGCGTACGCGTACTTCCTCTACCCGCCGGACAAGCCGCTCACCGAGACGGCGCACGACCGGCTCGTCACGATCGCGCAGCACTCCGAGCTGGGCGGCGGCATGGCCGTCGCGATGAAGGACCTCGAGATCCGCGGAGCGGGCAACCTGCTCGGCGGTGAGCAGTCCGGCCACATCGCCGACGTCGGCTTCGACCTGTACATCCGCCTCGTGGGCGAGGCCGTCGCGGACTTCCGTGGCGACGCCGCCCCCGAGAAGGAGGTCAAGCTCGAGCTGCCGGTCGAGGCGCATCTGCCGCACGACTACGTGCCCAGCGAGCGACTGCGCCTAGAGATGTACAAGCGGCTCGCCGACGTCCGCGCCACGTCCGACATCGACGAGCTGCGCACCGAGCTGCAGGACCGCTACGGCCCGTTGCCGGACGCGGTCGAGGCGTTGCTCGATGTCGCGGCGCTGCGGGTCAAGGTGCGGTCGGCGGGGCTGACCGAGGTGACCTCGGCCGGCGCCAACATCCGGTTCACGCCGGTGGAGCTGAAGGAGTCCGCGAAGCTGCGGATCAACCGGATCTACCCCAAGAGCCTCTACAAGGAGGCCGTCAAGGTGCTGCTCGTGCCGGCTCCTCGCGCCGAGGGCATCGGCGGCAAGCCGCTGCGTGGTCGCGAGCTGCTGGAGTGGGCCGGGCGCGTCGTCGACACGATCACGGGCTGACGGGACGCGCGTACTCCGCGTACGCGTGGCCCCAGGCGCCGGCGGCGATGCCGGCTCCGCGGTAGACCACTCGCAGTCCGTCGGCGTCCCAGCGCAGCGAGCGGGTGGCCTTGCCGACGAGCCACTTCACGGTTCCCATCACGATGCGTCCCGCGCCGCCGGCGGTCAGGCGCAGTCGCGTGGCCAGCCGGGCGGGACCGGGCTCGGTGACCTGGAGCAGGGTGCGGCTCCAGCTGTTGCCCTTGCGGTACGAGCGCCGGAGCACCCATTCACGGGTCATCCGCTGCGGCGGGACGGCGTCGAGCACGAGCGCCTCGGCGCAGAAGCGGAAGCTCAGGCCGCGGTCGCGGGCCTCGTGGCTGAACATCGTGTCCGACCCGCCGCTGAGCCCGTACCGCAGGTCGAACCGCAGCGACTCGCGGTCGAGCAGGCGCTTGTCGAGCAGCAGGTTGTTCGTCGCGACGACGAAGATCTCGGTCCCGGTCGGGGGACACAGCCGGTCGAAGAACCCGCCGGCCAGCAGCCAGGGGTCGGGCTCGCCGGCGAAGTCGGACTCGACCAGGCCCAGGACGCCGAGCGTGCCGGGGTGCGCGAGGAACGTGTCGACCATGAGCCGGAGCCACTCGGTCGTGGGCCGCTCGTCGTCGTCGATGAAGACCAGCAGGTCGGTCGTGCACTCGTCGATCGCGCGGTTGCGGGCGGCGGCGATGCCGGGCGTCGCCTCGACGACGTAGTCGACGACCGTGCCGACGTGCGGCTCGACGATCGCGCGGGCCGAGGCCTCACGGTCGTTGTCGACGACCAGGACCTTGGCCTTGCCGCCGTACCGCTCCGCCTGGTCGACCAGGGCCGGCAGCGTGGCGGCGATGTCGTCCGGGCGCAGGTAGGTCAGCACGGCGATGGTGACGGACGGACTGGCGGTCTCGGACATGGCCGCATGCTACCGACGCCGAGGCGGCTCGAGGGCACGCTTCGACGATCGGGTGAGCCGTGTGGCCGATGGTGTCGACCCATCGGGTTCAGGCGGTGATGAGTTCTCGTTGGCGGGGTCGGTAACGGTGGTTGTGTTGCCAGGTGCCGCGGATCTGGAACTCCGGATGCCGGTCGACGAATCGGATCGGGATGTCGGTCTGGTGGACGTGTCGGTGGTGGTGTCCGCAGAGCAGGACGCCGTTGTCGATGTTGGTGTGTCCGCCGTCGGTCCATCGGGTGGCGTGGTGGCTCTCGCACCAGCCGGGTGGTCGGTCGCAGCCGGGGTAGGCGCAGCCTTGGTCTCGTTGGGCGAGGGCGATGCGTTGTTTCTGGGTGTGGAACCGCTTGGTCCGGCCGACGTCCAGGGGGACTGAGCTTCCGTCGAGGACAGCGGGCAGGATGCCTGCGTTGCAGGCGATCATGCGGAGCTCGCCGGCGCTGATGCTGGTGCCGAACTCGGTGACCCCGGCCCGGTCGGTCTGGCCGCGCAGCGCCTGTTCGTCGATCGTGACGACGAGCGCCGCGTTGACGCCGCCGTGGTTGCCGAACGACTCGGTGGGCAGGTGGCGGATGATCTCGGCGAACGCCTCGCCCGCCTTCTCGGCCGGCGTCAGGTCGCGGCGGTCCTCGACCGGCGTGACGTCGACGCCGGTCTTCTCCGCCTCGGCGAGTGCGCGTTTGCGGGGGCTGGTCTTGGACTCGATCACCGCGCGCAGCATGTCGGCGGTGAGTGCGTCGGTCTTGCCGCCGAACTTGACCAGGCCGGTCTGCTCGTCGGGTCGTCCGACCCAGAACTCACTCAACTGTCGTTGGGCGTGTTCCTCACGTTGGAGGCGCTTGTTCTCGATGTCATCCGCGCGCTTCACGTCGAGCGTCTCGATCGCGCGCTTGGCCTTGCGGGTCAGCTGGTCGGCCGTCATCTCCTGGGCGGCTTCGACCAGCTCGAACTCGACCTGATCACGCTGAGCGGCCGTCAAATCACTGGGCAGGTCGTCCAGCGCGCCGGTGACGATCGCGGCTTTCGCCGTGGACATGCCGGGCTTCGCGAGCGCCTTCTTCACCTGGGGTGCGGTCTCGATTCGGGTGGCCAGCTTGATCTGCTTGGTCGCCTCACGACGGGTGATGCCCGCCCCGTTCGCGACCAGCGCTGTCATGTCGGCATCTCCAGTGGTGCGGTGCGCGTTCTTCGCGTCGGCAGCCGCCAGCAAGGCGAGGTTGAGGGCGTCGGCCTGACGGCGCAGCGACTGCACCGCCGCCGCCTCAGCAGCCAACTGCTCAGGGGAGAGCGAGCCCAGGTCACGCGTGAGCGCAGACGCCAGGAACCGCTGCCCCGACCTGAGCCCACCGATGACGTCCACGAATCCCCCGATTCACTCGAACTGATGTTCGAAGTCTACCGCATTGGGCCCAATGTGACAAGCACCCATTGGTCCAGCGACGGACTGTTCCTGATGTGACCAGTGAGGCCAATGAGGCCCGCGATGACAGTGAAAACAGCCCCTCCGGAGCGCTCCGCGGGTTATCGTCAGCCGTGACCGTTTCGGATGACCTCGAGCCGGCCGCCGCCGAGAGGCCGCGGTGGCGTCGCGTGGGGCGCAGCCTGCTGATCGTGACGGTCATCGTCGTGACGCTGGCGATCCTGGCGGCGCTGGGCACCGACTTCTGGTTGCGCAGCCAGCTCGGCGGCCAGGTCCAGCAGCTGCCGTCCGCGATGCCGGTGGGGGACCGGCCCGACGACGGTCCACAGGACTCGCTCAACATCATGCTGATGGGCAGCGACAAGCGGGCCGACGGCTCCATCGCGGGCCAGCGCAGCGACACGATGATGATCGTCAACATCCCTGCCGACCGCCGCTCGATCGGCTTCGTGAGCATCCCGCGCGACTCGTGGGTGCAGGTGCCGGGGCACGGTCCGGCGAAGATCAACGCCGCCTACTCCTGGGGCGGACCGGCCCTCGCGGTCGAGACGGTCGAGAAGCTCACGCAGGTGCGGATCGACCACGTCGCCGTCATCGACTGGGAGGGGTTCAAGCGCATGATCGACCTCCTCGGCGGCGTGCCGGTCACGATCCCGTTCACTGTGACGGACCCGTACAGCGATCGCACGTGGAAGGCCGGGAAGTACGAGATGGACGGCGAGACCGCGCTGGCGTACGTGCGCCAGCGAGCCGGCCTGCCGCGCGGCGACCTCGACCGCATCGAACGTCAGCAGGCCGTCCTGCGATCCCTCGCCCGCACGACGATGACCCGCTCGACCTTCACCAACCCGAAGCTGCTGTACGACGTGCTCGACGCCGTCACCGCCAACCTCGCGGTCGACGAGGGATGGACGGCGGCGGACATGCGCAACCTCGGCTGGTCCCTGAGGTCGGTCCGATCGAACGACATGGCCTTCACCATCGTCCCGCTGAAGGGACTTGGCATGGAACAGGGTCAGAGCGTCGTCTACCTCGACCGGCCCGAGGGCGAGGACCTCTGGCAGGCGGTCAGGGACGACCGGCTCGCCGACTGGATCGAGGAGACCGGCACGGGGCTTGATGACGTCGTCGACTGATCCGGTGCCGGTACTCTGACGCCATGTCGAAGACCCGCCTCGCCGTTCTCGGGCTCGCCGCGCTGCTGATCGCCGGCTGTGGCCCCGTCCACCCGGGCGCCGCCGCCGTCGTGGACGGCACCCGGATCCCCATGTCCGACGTCGATGACGTCGCCGCCGTCTACTGCGCCGCGTCCCAGTCCGACGGCTCGGCCGGGGCCCAGGCCGGGATCGACTCCGTCGGCCTGCGTCGCCAGGCGATGGCCGACCTGCTCGCCGGCGAGGTGGCCGACCAGATCGCGCGGGAGCGCGACTACGACATCCAGGTCCCCGCCGTGCCCGAGGCGGACCGGGCGCAGCTGGCGGAGATGTTCGGCGACGGACTCGACGACGCGCTTCGCCTGATCGATCGCAACCAGCGCACGTCGGCCATCGTCGCCGAGATGGCCCGCGAGCAGAACCCGCAGGTCCAGGACGAGGAGCAGCTGCTCCAGGCCGGCCAGCAGCTGCTCAGCCAGGCCGTCGCCGACGTCGACATCTCGGTCGACCCGCGCTTCGGCCTGGACCAGACGCTGCAGCAGGTCGCGCAGACCGGATCGCTCTCGGTAGCGGCGATCGACCTGGAGGCCACGGCGGTCGAGGACCGTCCCGCGGCGCTGCAGTGCACCGCCTGACGTGAGCCAGGAGTTCGACCGCCTCGTCGAGGTCATGCGCCGGCTGCGGGCCGAGTGCCCGTGGACGCGCGAGCAGACCCACGCCTCGCTGCGCCGCTACGTCATCGAGGAGGCCTACGAGACGGCCGAGGCGATCGACCTGGCCGACTCGGCACACCTGCGCGAGGAGCTGGGCGACCTGCTGATGCAGGTCGTCATCCACGCCGCGATCGCGGAGTCCGACGACGAGGGATGGACGACCGACGACGTCGTCCGCGAGATCGCCGACAAGCTGGTGCACCGCAACCCGCACGTCTTCGGCGACGTCACCGTCCAGTCGGCGGCCGAGGTCGACGCGAACTGGCAGCGGCTCAAGGCCGAGCGCAAGCAGCGCACCCACCCCACCGAGGGCATCCCCGCCGACCTGCCGGCGCTCATGGCCGCGGACAAGGTCCTCGGTCGCGTCGACCGGCCCGTCGAGGGCGATGAGCTCGGGGACCGATTGCTGCGACTGGTCGAGCAGGCCCGTGCCGAAGGCTTGGACGCCGAGGCCGAGCTGCGCCGGGCCACCCGTCGCCACGCCAACGGCTGATTCCCTCCGGGAAGTCCGTGGTGACTACGCCACGTCGTGCTTCGTCAGGTCGGCCAGGGCGTGGTCCCACGCGGCGTCGTACTCGAACTGGCGGGCCGGCGCGGCCGGTGCCACTCGGGTCAGGACGGCGGCCACGGCCGCCGTCACGACGGCGGCACCCAGTGTCACCACGGAGGTGGTCATCGCGTCCCAGACGGACAGCTGGGGTGCGACGACCACTCCGAGGAACACCAACAGCCCGGTCGCAGCGGTTCCGGTGATGCTATCCACGTTCATACGTTCCGATCTCCCTCAAGTCGGCCCCCCGTGGGGATGATCATGCACCAGCTGTGCAGGTTGTGGGCCAGATCCGCGGAGATTCTGAAAGTATCTGTTTACTCCGGTCGGCACGCCCGGCATTGCAGTGAGAAACGCCTGTCCGTCTCGGGTGCGGGATGTGCGGGAACCGTCCTGCTCTGCTCAGCGAGGCCCGGTCACGGGCGCAGCGGTACTCTCGACGCGTGGCCACCGCGGACTTCCCAGAACAGATCAAGAACCTTGGCGCGACCCTGACGTCGATCGAGAAGGTGCTCGACATCCCTGCCATGCGGGCCGAGATCGCCGAGCTGCAGGAGCAGGTGGGCGCCCCCGACCTGTGGGACGACCAGGCGAACGCCCAGCGCGTCACCGGCCGCCTCTCGGTGCTGCAGGCCGAGATCGAGCGCGTGACGACGCTGCGCCAGCGACTCGACGACGCCGAGCTGCTCATCGAGATGGCCGCCGAGGAAGGCGACGCCGAGTCCACCGCCGAGGCCGAGGCCGAGATCACCCGGCTAGCGGCATCGATCGACAGCCTCGAGGTCCGCACGCTGCTGTCCGGCGAGTACGACGAGCGCGAGGCCCTCGTCACGATCCGCTCCGGCGCCGGCGGCGTCGACGCCGCGGACTTCGCCCTGATGCTCCAGCGCATGTACATCCGCTGGGCCGAGCGGCACAAGTACCCCGTCGACGTCTACGACACCAGCTACGCCGAGGAGGCGGGCCTGAAGTCGACGACGTTCGCGATCCGCGCCCCGTACGCCTACGGAACGCTGTCCGTCGAGGCCGGCACCCACCGACTCGTGCGGATCAGCCCCTTCGACAACCAGGGCCGCCGCCAGACCTCGTTCGCCGCGGTCGAGGTCGTGCCGGTGCTCGAGGCGACCGACAACATCGAGATCCCCGAGGACGAGGTCCGCGTCGACGTCTACCGGTCCAGCGGACCCGGCGGCCAGAGCGTCAACACGACCGACTCGGCGGTGCGCCTGACCCACATCCCGACCGGCGTGGTCGTCAGCTGCCAGAACGAGAAGAGCCAGCTGCAGAACAAGGCCAGCGCCATGGTCATCCTCAAGGCCAAGCTGCTCGCGCTGAAGAAGGCCGAGGAGCGTGCCCACCTCGACGAGCTGCGCGGTGACGTGCAGGCGTCCTGGGGCGACCAGATGCGCAACTACGTGCTCAACCCGTACCAGCTGGTGAAGGACCTGCGCACCGAGTACGAGACGGGCAACACGCAGTCGGTGCTCGACGGCGAGATCGACGAGTTCATCGAGGCCGGCATCCGCTGGCGGCGGAACCAGACCACCGCGGCCTGATCACCCGATGCTGACGGTCTCCGGGATCGCGGGACTGCCCGAGATCCATGAGGGCGACGACCTCGCCGCCCTGGTCCTCGAGCGAGCCTCGTTGTCCGACGGCGACATCGTCGTCGTCACCTCCAAGATCGTGTCCAAGGCCGAGGGCCGGCTCGTGGCTGCCGCCGACCGCGAGGCGGCGATCCGCGAACACCACCAGGGCGGCATCACCGGCTACCGGGCGCGCGAAGTCGTCACCGGCCCCACCACCGCGACCCTGCTGGAAGAGGGCATGGCGTTCGCATTCAACCCGAGCTTCGCGGGCCTGAAAATCGAAGACACTTTCCTGCTCGGCCCTGACGGGCTCGAGAATCTCACGTTCGACCCCGGCTGGCCGGCGGCGGACGTACATGGCCGCAAGCGGCCCCTTTGGCTGGAGGCGCAAGCATCATCATGACGAACACCGACACCTTCTTCGGCGGCGCGCCGGAGGTGAACGCGTCGGCGCCCGGACGCGTCAACCTGCTGGGCGAGCATACCGACTACAACGACGGCTTCATGCTGCCGGTGGCGACCCCGCAGCGCACCCTGGTGGCGATGAGCCGCAGCGGCGACGACCACTTTCACTTCTATTCGCCGACTTTCGACAACACCGTCACCTTCGCGCAGGGCGGCAGCGCGCCGCAGGGCTACGGCAGCTACATCGAGGGCTGCATCCGGCTGGTGCAGGCCGAAGGCGTGGAAGTGCCGCCGCTGCGCGTCTATATCACCACCGACCTGCCGGTCGGCTCGGGCCTGTCCTCGTCCGCCGCGCTCGAGGTGGCCACCCTGCGGGCCATGCGGGCGCTGCTCGGCTTCGAGCTCGACGACGTCAAGCTGGCCCGCATCGCCCAGCGCGCCGAGATCGAATTCGCGCACGTGAACTGCGGGATCATGGACCAGATGGCGTCCAGCCTGGCCGACGAAACGAACATGCTGTTCATCGACGCGCGCACGCTGGAACACCGCCTGGTCAAGATGCCGCCCGACACAGAGCTGATCGTGGTCGACTCCGGGGTGGCGCGCAAGCTCGCGGCCAGCAAGTACAACGAACGGCGCGCCGAGTGCGAAGAGGCCTCGCGCAAGCTTGGCGTGCAGGCCCTGCGCGACGTCACCGACCCATCGTCCGTCGAAAGCCTGCCCTCGCCGATGCGCGAGCGGGCCCGCCACGTGGTGCAGGAAAACCTGCGCGTGCTGGAAGCGGCTGGCGGCGTGAGCGCCGAGCGTTTCGGCGAACTGATGAACGCGTCGCATGTCAGCCTGCGCGACGACTACGAAGTTTCAATCCCCGAGCTGGACGAGCTGTGCGAGCACCTGCGTGCGGCGCCCGGCGTGCTCGGGGCACGCCTCACCGGCGCCGGCTTCGGCGGCGCCTGTGTGGCGCTGTGCCGGGCAGGTCAGGCACAGCAAGCGGCCGCCGCCGCGCTGGCGGCCTACAACAAGAACGGACGACAGGGCCGGATCCTGATTCCGGTTCCGACTGACCAGAAAGGACAACAATGAATCAGTTTGAATATCCCCGTCCCCAATTGGTGCGCGACAACTGGATTAACCTCAACGGGAAATGGCGCTTCACCTTCGACGACGAGCTGCGCTATGCGAAACCGGAAGACGTTGCCGAGTGGACCCATGAAATCAACGTGCCCTTCGCGGTCGAGACCGAACTGAGCGGTATTCAGGACACCGGTTTCCATACCGCCGTCTGGTACCAGCGCGAGTTCGAGCTGGCGCCCAATGACAAGCGCACCATCCTGCACTTTGGCGCGGTCGACTACTCGGCGCGGGTGTGGGTGAACGGCCGCCTGGTGGCCGAGCACGAGGGCGGCCATACGCCTTTCCAGGCCGACATCACCGACGTCATGAATGCGGACGGCAAGCAGGTGGTGACCGTGTTCGTCGAGGACGATCCGGCCGACCTGGCCAAGCCGCGCGGCAAGCAGGACTGGCTGCTGGAACCGCACTCGATCTGGTATCCGCGCACCACCGGCATCTGGCAGACGGTCTGGGTCGAGCAGGTCGAGGACACCTACATCGCCTCGCTGCGCTGGACCCCGATCTTCGAGACCTACGAGATCGGCTGCGAGGTGTTCGCCACCGGCCACACCCACCAGGAGCTGTTTGTCGAGGTCAAGATCTGGCATGGCGAGCAGTTGCTGGCGGACGATTACTACAAGCTGCTGCAGGGCGAAGCGAACCGCAAGATCGCGCTGTCCGACCCCGGCATCGACGATTCGCGCAACGAGATCCTCTGGAGCCCGGAGCGACCGACCCTGCTGGATGCCGAAGTGACCCTGCGTTGCGGCGACCGGGTGCTCGACCGCATCCGTTCGTACACGGCGCTGCGCTCGGTCTCGATCAACCGCGACCGCTTCATGCTCAACGGCCGTCCCTACCAGCTGCGCCTGGTGCTCGACCAGGGCTACTGGCCCGAGTCCTTCATGACGGCGCCGTCCGACCAGCACCTGAAGCGCGACGTCGAACTGGTCAAGCTGATGGGCTTCAACGGCGTGCGCAAGCACCAGAAGATCGAGGACCCGCGCTTCCTGTACTGGGCCGACAAGCTGGGCCTGCTGGTGTGGGAAGAGATGCCCTCGGCCTACCGCTTCAGCTCGCGCGCCATCAGCCGCATGGTGAGCGAATGGACCGAAGCGATCCAGCGCGACTACAGCCACCCCTGCATCATCGTGTGGGTCGCGTTCAACGAATCCTGGGGCGTGCCGAACCTCACGCTCACCCAGGCGCACCGCAACGCGGTCGAGGCCTTGTACCACCTGACCCGCACGCTCGACTCGACCCGGCCGGTGATCGGTAACGACGGCTGGGAAGCCTCGGCCACCGACATTCTCGGCATCCACGACTACGACTGCGACCCGGAGAAGCTGCAGGCGCGCTACGCGGTCACCGATCCGGTGCGCACCCTGTTCGACCAGCGGCGTCCGGGCGGCCGCATCCTGACCCTGGACGGCTTCCCGCACCGTGGCCAGCCGATCGTGCTGACCGAGTTCGGCGGCATCGCCTACGATCCGACCCAGGATCCGGACGCGGACAAGACCACCTGGGGCTATTCGCGCGCGCACACGGCCGAGAGCTACCTGTCGCTGTACCGCGATCTCCTGAGGGTAGTCAACGAGACCTTCATGTTCAGCGGCTTCTGCTACACGCAGTTCACCGACACCTTCCAGGAAGCCAACGGCCTGCTCAACGCGGACCGCACGCCGAAGCTGCCGCTGGAGGTGATCAGCGCCGCCACCCGCAACGTGGCGCTGCAGCGCAAGGAGGTCGAAGCGGAAGGCGACGGCATCCCCGGTGGAACCGGCATGCCGTAAGCGCACGCGCAAGCGATAGAGACGCGCACCGGTGACGGTGCGCGTTTTTTTTCGTGTGGCAGGGGGCGGTGGGAACGCTGCAGCAAGTCGGTGCCGCAGCGCGCTCGGAGCGGGGCTGCTTAGCGCTGGATGACGCCGCTGGTGACGTTCACGCGGTCGCCGCTGCGGAAGTCGGGCGTGCTGGCATGGTTGACGACCTGGGTGCTGCCGTCGTCCATGCGCACCGTGACGCGGTAGCTGTTGGCGCCGCTGGCTCCGGCTGCGCCGCTCGATCCGGTGCTGCCGGCCGTGCCCGAGCTGCCCGAGCTCATGCTTTCGCTCGGGACGACCTCGATGGCAAGCACCGTGCTGTTGGGTGCGGCGCTGCCGGCGGCCGAGGTGCCGGCGGCTGCCGACGAGCCGGACGAGCCGGTGCTGCCCGATGCGCCGCTGCTGCCGGACTGGTTCCAGCCCGAGGAACCGCTGGTGCCCGAGGTGCCAGAGCTGCCCGAGGTGCCGGTGCCGGTGCCCATGGTGCTCTGGCTGCTCGAGCTGCCGCTGCTGCCGGTGGGGTTGCCGGAGGCGTCGGTGGCGCTGCCGGAGCCGTAGCTGCTGGAGCCGCCGGTGCCGGTCGCACCGGAGGTGCCGCTCGAACCGCCCGTGGTAGTGCCGCTGCTGCTGGTGCCGCTCGTGCCACTAGATGCGTCGCCGCCGCCGCGCATGCCGGCACACCCGGCCAGGCCCAGCGATACAGCCAGCAAGCCCGCCAGGAGCATGCTCTGGTGTTTTTGCTTCATGGTCAACTCCTTATGGTGGATGTTCAATCGGATGCGTGACGATGCCACGTGCCACTGGAGTGAGAGGGGGGAAGCGCGTCAGCGTTCCAGCTGACTCGGGTTGAGCCTGAGCTGTATCAAGGTGCCCACGAGGCTGGTGGATTTTTTTGCGGTGCGGAAGGTCAGCGTTGGCGCACGCTGCCGTGCTGCGGCACGATCACCGCCAGCAGGGTGCTGGTCAGCAGCGCTGCGCTCACGTCGACCATCCAGTCGCGCACGTCGCCGCTGCGGTAGGGCAGGAAGCTCTGCACCAGCTCGTCGCCGGCGCCCATCAGGGCGATCGCCAGTAGTGCCTTGGCGGCGCGCACGGGACCGCTTCCGGTGCTGCCGAAGAACCACAGCATGGTCAGGAAGGCGTAGGTCAGGCCGTGCAGCACCACGCCGGGCGCGAATTCGCCCACTTCGGCGCGCGCCCCCGGGATCGATCCGGCAACGACGATGCCCGCGAACAGGACGAGGGCGGTCTTGATGCGGGCGGAGCGCAGGCGGGGATCGAGCAACAGGAAGGACAGGAAAGCGGGCATGACGACGAAACGCTGGCAAAAGCGAACGATATCACAGCACTTGTCTTTCCTGTCGCACCGACCGGCTCGACGCACCGGTCGCCGGCATTCCGGCGGGTTGCCCCTTCAGATCGTCAGCGCGGGGGCGCCGTTCGTATAGTGGGCGTCGAAACAGCTTTCGCAGTCGGCGCAGAAAAGGTGTGCCATGCGGACGCTGTTCTGCCGCAGCACGAGCTTGAGGTGGGTGTGCTGGCACTTGGGACAGATTTCGCGCACGCTGCCGAAAGTCAGCAGGTTCAGCGGGGCGCTGTCACCGTCGAGCTGGTCGATGACGGCCAGGGGATTCAATTCGCTCAGCACCAGGTTGCCGTCGGTATGGTGGCGGCGGCAGGCGCTTGCTTCAGGCGGATGCGCGTAGTTCTCGGATACACGTAGATTCATAGGACAAGCTCCCATTATCGTGTTGTCTCCACAAGCCTGCGCAGCAGGGAAACGCAGGGCGGGAGCTTCATCATAGCGAAATCCTGCAGGGCTTCAAGCCCAGCGGGGCGATTTTTATGATTGTGTTGCCGATGTGAAGAAAAAAATGCCCGTCAGGAACTGACGGGCACAACCCAAGATCGGGCCAAGAGACGTAAATCGGTTGGTGTGTTGCACGCCTGGTGCAGCACACCTGCTGCCATCACGCATATCGGTTGCGTGTATCGCAGGTGATTCAAAGTATACGGGTTGAATG
Source organism: Massilia sp. UBA6681 (assembly GCF_002454935.1). Lineage (NCBI taxonomy): Bacteria > Pseudomonadati > Pseudomonadota > Betaproteobacteria > Burkholderiales > Oxalobacteraceae > Massilia > Massilia sp. UBA6681. Next base: position 66,401 of record NZ_DKJX01000056.1, on the reverse strand, counting down.
TGACCACGCTATGACAGTGATCAAACGTGAACCGAGACGACCGAACTGTTCCGGATGTCCGTGATCTCAACAATATCGCGCAGGACGCGCCGATCGGGTGCCCAGTAACCGTAAGCGATGTACGGGCAAAAAAAAGCCCGCTAGAGGCGGGCTTAAAACTATTTTCTTGGAGGAGAATAGTGGAGACAGGTGAGATTATGCTGCGCCGCCAAATATACGTCCAATTTAGAATACGGATACCAGACATTGATATTTCTAATATCTGTTTCATCAAGATGCCGGCGCGGCACACTTATTCGCGCACGGGTACCGTGTAGTTCAGTGCCATGCGGCCACCGTCCGCGTACAGGGTCTGGCCCGTGATGTAAGAAGCGTCGTCGCTTGCCAGGAAGGCGCAGATGGCCGCGACTTCCTCGGGCTCGCCGCAGCGTCCGAGCGGCGTGCGCGACAGGATCGTGTGGCGCGCTTCCGGGCTGCCGAGCACCGCTTTCTTTGCCAGTTCGGTCAGAATCGTGCCAGGGCCGATGGCGTTGACGCGAATGCCGTGCTCGGCCAGGCTGATCGCGGCCACGCGCGTCAGCTGGTTGACGCCGCCTTTCGAGACCACATACGGCACCTGGGTCGGGATGGTCAGCTCGGCATTGACGCTGGACATATTGATGATGCAGCCCGTCTGGCGTTTTACCATCTCGCGCGCCGCCGCCTGGCTGCACAGGAACATCGATTTCAGGTTGATGCGCAGCACGCGGTCGAAGTCTTCCTCCGCCAGCTCGAGGAAGTCCGCCGCATGCGTGACGCCGGCATTGTTGACGAGGATGTCGACCTGTCCGAATGCCTCCAGGGTGGCGCCGATCATCGCATCGACATCGGCCTTCAGGCTGACGTCGGCCTGGTGGAAGCGGGCGGCTTCCCCGAGCCTGGCTGCGGCATCCCGGCCTTCGAGGCGGATGTCGACGAGCATGACGCGTGCGCCTTCCTGCACCAGGCGCGTGGCGCAGGCCAGGCCGATGCCCTGGCTGGCGCCCGTTACGATGGCTGTCTTGTTGGCTAGTCTCATGGCGGCATCCTTGCTTGTAAAGCCGTCATTGTATCCAGCCCGCGGACGGCGCCGGCGTTTTGCCGCTGCTGCCTATGGCCATTCCGGAAACAGGGGCTTGACGATGAACAGGACCGTTCCGTTCTGCACGGCGTGTGCCGTCGCCGCAGCCAGGGCGGCCGGCGCGATGCCGGCCCAGCGCATGTTCACGTAGGCGCAGGCGAAGATCATCCCGCCGAAGAAGGTCGTCGTCCCGTGGGCGAGCCCGCCATTCACGTAGTGGCCGTAGGCGAACACCAGCGCGCTCAGCAGGACACAAGCGACGGGTGGTGCGCCGAGGCGGTGCGCGGCTTCAATCGGCAGGACCTGGCCGAGCATGGTTTCAATGATGGGGGCATAGACGACGGCCGCCAGGAAGATGCCGACCGGGGTGAGCCGGGCGAGACCGGCAGCAGCGGAATGGCCCCATAGCTCCGGAGGGAGAAACTGCAGCACGAGCGCGGACACACAGAGTGCGCACAACGTTCCCGCAAGGCCCAGGCATGTACCCAGCGCAAGCGCACTGCGGTAGCGCCGACGCTCGAGGCTGGCGCGCCAGCAAGCCATTCGTGGCGGGATGGTCGTGATCCGGTGGGCCATGGGGCGCTGCATGAAGTGCGTGGGTGCCCATGATAAGTCCGCGCCGTCGTCGGCGACAGCGCGGCATCAAAAGAATGCTCAGAGCATCAGCGGCTTGTCCGGCAATTCGTTGGCGCGGCTGCCGTTGGCCGGGAAGTGCTGGCGCAGCAGCTCGTTGACCTGCCCAATGGCGGCCAGGGTCGCGTCGTGGAAGCTGCCTTGCCTGAAGCCGTCCGTCATGGTGCGGCACACTCCCTGCCAGGTAGCGCTGTCGATCTTGCGGTCGATGCCGCGGTCGGCCACGATGTCCACCTTGTGCTCGGCCAGGTTGATGTAGATGAGCACACCGCAATTGTCCTCGGTGTCCCACACGCCGTAGTCGGCGAACAGGGCCAGTGCGCGCTGGCGGTTGCTGACGCCGTCCCAGGCGTCGTCGAAGGGCAGGCCCTTTTCGACGATCAGCCGCACTTCGCCGCGGTGGGTCTGCTCGCCGGCGGTAATCGCCTCGCTGATCGCGCTGAGCGTGGTTTCCGGGAAGGCGCGCTTGGCCTCGCCGTCGCTGCTGCGCAGGTGGCGCCAGGCGCGTTTGATGCGTTGCTTGAATCCCATTACCAGTCTCCCGAGGCGCCGCCGCCGTCGAAGCTGCCCCCGCCGCCGGAAAATCCGCCGCCACCGAATCCGCCGCCGCCTAAGCCGCCGCCGCGTCCCATGCCGCTCATGATGTTACCGAGGATGATGCCGGTCGCGACATCGCCCAGGCCGCTGCTGCGACGGTGGCCCCAGTGGTGCGGCGAGAGCCGGCTGCGGCGCGGACGGAAGATCGAACGCAGCAGGAAAAAGCCGATCAGCAGAGGAATGATGCCGAACAGCGAAAATCCGGCGCCGCTGTCGACCTGCACTTCACGCTGTGGCGCCGGCTGCTGCGCCGGGGCAGGGAAGCTTTCCTTGTTCAGCAGCGTCGCGATGGCGCCGACGCCGGCCACCAGGCCTTCGTAATAATGGTTCTGGCGGAAGTGCGGTGCGATCACGTCTTGCAGGATGCGTTTCGACTGGGCGTCCGTCAGCACGCCCTGCACGCCGCGCCCGGCCTCGATGCGCAGCCGGCGCAGCGAACTCGGGTTATCGCGCGCCACCATCAGCAGCACGCCGTCGTCGATGCCCTTGCGGCCCAGCTTCCAGGCGTCGGTGACGCGGATGCTGAACTGCTCGATCGCTTCGGGTTCGGTCGATTTGACCAGCAGCACCGCGATCTGGCTTCCGGTGCGCGCCTCGTAGTCGGCCAGCACCGCCGTGAGCCGTTCGCGCTGGCTGGCGTCGAGCATGCCGGCTTCGTCGACCACGCGCCCGCTCAGCGCGGGCACCGGCTTGAGCTGGGCGAAGGCGGGTGCTGCAAGCACAAAGGCCAGCAGCAGGGCCCACAGGCAACGAAGGAAACCGGCTCCGGTCGGCGCGTGCATCGCTGTGTGCCGCTTATTTACCAAAATCGACCGTCGGCGCCGTCGAGATCGCCTTTTCGTTCTCGACCGTGAACGAGGGCTTGGTCTCGTAGCCGAACACCATCGCCGTCAGGTTGGTCGGGAACTTGCGCACGGTGACGTTATAGTCCTGCACCGAGGCGATGTAGCGCTGGCGTGCGACCGTGATGCGGTTTTCGGTGCCTTCCAGCTGCGACTGCAGGTCGCGGAAACTGGCGTCGGCCTTCAGGTCCGGGTACTTCTCGGCCACGACCATCAGGCGCGACAGCGCGCCGGACAGCTCGCCCTGCACTTGCTGGAACTTGTTGAACGCGGCCGGGTCGTTCAAGACTTCCGGCGTGATCTGGAAGCTGGTCGCGGCGGCACGGGCCCGGGTCACGGCCTCGAGCGTCTCGCGCTCGTGCGAGGCATAGCCCTTGACGGTGTTGACCAGGTTCGGGATCAGGTCGGCGCGGCGCTGGTACTGGTTGACCACCTCGCCCCAGGCGGCGATGGTTGCCTCGTCCTTGGTCTGGAACTCGTTGTAGCCGCAGCCGGACAGCAGTGTACCGGTCAGGACGGCCACGGCCAGGGTTCGGGTCCAGCGCGAGAAGAGGGTAGATGTCATGATCATTCCATGGCAGGTTGTCGAATGGTCAAAATATACATGATGTAAAGATATTTTGGCGCATCGTCCGGGGCCAAACCCGGGCTGCACCCGTCCAGCGCCACGGCTGGCGGTACAATATTGGGTTCGCAATCACTGACAAACAAGAGGCCCGGATGACTTTCATCGACAAACTTTCCGCAGCATGGACCCGCAACAACTCCCTGCTGTGCGTCGGGCTCGACCCGGACCTGGCGCGTTTCCCCGCGCACCTGCAAGGCCAGCCGGACGGCATCGTCCAGTTCTGCAAGGCGATCATCGACGCGACCGCCGACCTGGCCTGCGCTTTCAAGCCGCAGATCGCCTACTTCGCGGCGCTGGGCGCCGAAGCGCAGCTGGAGGAAATCTGCCGCTACCTGCGCGAGCGCTACCCGGACATTCCGCTGGTGCTGGATGCCAAGCGCGGCGACATCGGCGCCACCGCGCACCAGTACGCGCGCGAAGCCTTCGAGCGCTACGGCGCCGATGCGGTGACGGTCAGCCCCTACATGGGCTTCGACTCGGTCGAGCCTTACCTGGCGTGGGCCGACCGCGGCGTGATCGTGCTGTGCCGGACCTCGAATGCGGGCGGCTCGGACCTGCAGTTCCTGGACGTGGGCGGACGCCCGCTGTACCAGCACGTGGCCCAGCTGGTGGCCGAGAAGTGGAACCGCAACGGCCAGCTGGCGCTGGTGGTGGGGGCGACCTTCCCGGAAGAGATCGCGCAGGTGCGCAAGCTGGTGGGCGACATGCCGCTCCTGATCCCGGGTGTGGGCGCGCAGGGCGGGGACGTGGAAGCGACCGTGCAGGCGGGGCGTACGGCGGGTGGAACCGGGATGATGATCAACTCCTCGCGCGCGATTCTGTATGCGGCGCCGCAGGCGGGGGAAGATTTCGTCGCTGCGGCAAGGCGGGTGGCCACCGAGACGCGCGACGCGATCAATGCGGCGCGGGGGTAAGGAGGCGCTGGTGGTTTGCTGAGACTTGGGTTCCGGCCTTCGCCGGAACGACGTTCTACAGCCAACACGCGAAATACGTTAGCTTTGTTCTACCGTTATTCTTAAAACCGCCGTCCCGGCGCAGGCCGGGACCCAAGTTCGTGCCGCAGCCGCTAACGCATCCAAGCGCGCAGCGCGAACAAAAAACTCAATACCTGCTCGGCGCAATCGTCTCCGCATAGTCGTACAAGGCGCCGAGGATCTCCTCCGCGCGCTCGTCCGCGTTCTCGGACAGGGTGTCGATTTCCATGAACAGCTGGTCGACGGTGCGCGCCCCCGCAGCGCCCTCGAACAGCCGCGCCGCCCGGTGCGCCTCCCACAGTTCGCGTTCGTCTTCCGACAGGGTGTCGGGGAAGTTGCGTGCGCGGTAGCGGAAGAACAGCTCGCCCAGGCGCTCGTCCTCGAACGAGGGCCGCATGCCGGCCAGCGCCTGCGGCTTTTCGTGGCGCAGCGACTCCAGCTTGCGGCGGTCGCCGTTGCCGACAAAACCGCCGTACAAGTCCTCGTCGACGTCCACCACGCCGCCCGCGGGCGGCTTCTTGAACACCTCGGCCCAGACCGCGCTCATGTTGCGTCCGCCCGCAGCCAGCGCCGCATGGGCGCGCGCCTGCTCGACGTCGATGTTCCAGCGCGCCGCCATGGCGGGTTGCAGGGTCTTGAGGTTCCCGACCAGCATCGGTGACTTGTTCAGGTGCACGCTCTTGATCGGCAGGCGCGTCATCCCTTCCGGCATCTCGGCGCTGCGGGTGAACAGGCGGGTGCGGATCGTCTCGACGTCGAGCTCGAACAGCTCGGACGGGTCGTGGCGGCAATCCCAGACCAGGATCTCGTTCTTGTTGGTCGGGTGCTGGGCCAGCGGCCAGACCAGGCCCAGGCAGCCGTGCTCGACCGGGAACATGCCGGACACGTGCAGGAAGGGCTGGCGCTGGCCCGGGTCGAGGTGCAGGCCCATCTCGGCGGCCACCCGCTCCTTGCGGCGCAGTTCCAGGCAGAAGTCGAACAGCTTGGGCTGCTTCGAGCGGATGAGGCAGGCGAGGGCAATGGTGGCGCGCACGTCCGACAGCGCGTCGTGGGCCGCATCGTGGACCAGGCCGTTGGCTTTGCTCAGGTCTTCCAGGCGGAAGCTCGGCTTGCCGTCTTCCTTGCGCGGCCACTCGATGCCGTCCGGGCGCAATGCGTAGGTCATGCGCACCACGTCCAGCAGGTCCCAGCGGCCGCAGCCGTTTTGCCACTCGCGCGCGTATGGGTCGATCAGGTTGCGCCAGAACAGGTGACGCGTGACTTCGTCGTCGAAACGGATCGTGTTGTAGCCGACGCCGATGGTGCCGGGCTCGCTGAAGGCGGCTTCGATCTGGCGGGCGAATTCGTGTTCCGGCACGCCATGTTCCAGGCAGTGCTGCGGGGTGATGCCGGTGATCAGGCAGGATTGCGGGTCGGGCAGGAAGTCTGGCGCCGGCTGGCAGTACAGCATGATCGGCTCGCCGATCTCGTTCAGCTCGGCATCGGTGCGGATGGCGGCGAACTGGGCCGGGCGGTCGCGGCGCGGGGTCGCGCCGAAGGTTTCATAGTCGTGCCAGAGGAAGGTATGCGTGCTCATCTATTGCTCAGGTATTGTTCTTGTGTCGCCGTCGGGGCGGGCAGGCGCCATGGTGGCACAGAATCGGCGCGGCGTCAGCCGAACGGCTGGCAGCCTGACTAGATGCTGACGCGGTCGCGGCCTGCCTGTTTGGCACGATACAAGGCCGCGTCGGCCGCCGCCATCAGGTCTTGCTCGTCGCCGCCCGGCGCCAGGCTGGCCACGCCGAACGATCCGGTGACGTGGGGCAGCGGCAGGCGCATGTCGGGGAAGACCAGGGTCGTGCGCAGGCGCTCGGCCAGGCGTTCGGCCACCATCTCGGCCAGGGCGGTCGGGGTGTCCGGCAATACCGCCATCAGTTCCTCGCCGCCATAGCGCACCGCGAAGTCCGAAGGCCGCAGCGATTCGCGGATCACGCCGGCGGCGCTCGACAAGGCGGCGTCGCCCGCCAGGTGGCCGTGGGTGTCGTTGAAGCGCTTGAAGTGGTCGAGGTCGATCATGATGACCGACAGCGGGCTGCCGTCCTGGCGCGCGCGCATCGCCAGCTTGGGCAGCATCTCGCCCAGCCAGGCGCGGTTGTACAGGCCGGTCAGGCCGTCGTTGAGCGAGAGCTGGCGGTAGAACTCGCCAAGTTTCTGGCGCCGCTTGAGCTGGGCGTTGGCCGCCCGCACGCGAAAGGACAGCAGGCGCAGCAGGTTGCGCGCGAGCACGTTCGAACGGTCGATCAGCTGCCACACCAGTTCCGGCTCGATGACCAGGAGCTCGCAGTCTTCCAGTGCGGTCATCGCGGCCAGGTTGACGGCGTCGTCCAGCACGGCCTGCTCGCCCACGCTTTCGCCCGGCAGCACGCGCGTGGTGCCGCTGTCCTCGCTGCCGCTATGGGCGTCCGGCGCCACCTCCAGCATGCCCGACAGCACGATGTACAGGCGGGCGCGCAGTCCGTCCTCGACCCGGCGGCCGGCCGCCACCCGGATCACCGCGCACGGGGCGAGCGCTGCCGAGACGACCGGATCGTCGGCGTCGCGGAACAGCTGCAGGTCGCGCGTGGTATAGGGGGAAGCACCGAAGGTGCCGATCGGATCCAAAAGCTTGCTCGAGCGGGAAAAAAGAAACTGGAGGTTAATGTCATTACCTTACGGCATGATAACTCATTGCAAACCTGCGCGCGGGCTGGCGTTCCAGAAACAACAGTGGTCAAATGGCGGCCATGACAGATCCTGCCCACCTGGTCGACGCGCTTGGCCACCAACACCATCCCGCACCCGGAGCCCGCATCGTGTCGCTGGTGCCTTCGATTACCGAACTGCTGTGCGAGCTAGGCCTGGCAGGGCAAGTGGTCGGCCGTACCGGCTTCTGCATCCATCCGCGCGAGGCGGTGGAGGCGATCCCGAAGGTCGGCGGCACCAAGGACGTGAACATCGAGAAGATCCGCAAGCTGGCGCCGACCCACCTGGTGGTCAACATCGACGAAAACGAAAAGCCGACGGTGGAGGAACTGGCGAAGTTCGTGCCGCACGTCGTCGTCACCCATCCGATGGTCCCGGGCGACAACCTGGCGCTTGCGCGCCTGATGGGCGGCATCTTCGGCGCGCAAGCAGCAGCTGAGCGCTGGTGCGCCGCCTTCGAGCAGGAGTACGCGGCCTTGCGCGCATTGCCGCCGGCGCCGCCGCGCACGGTGCTGTACTGCATCTGGCAGGATCCGTGGATGAGCGTGTCGAAAGACACGTATATCGCCGCCATGCTGGCCGAGCTGGGATGGAAGGTGCCGGAACTGGGGGAGGCGCGCTACCCGCGCTTCGAGTGGTCGGCGCCGCTGGTGGACGGGCTCGACGCCGTGCTGCTGTCCACCGAGCCCTACCGGTTTACCGAGGCGCATGCGGATGCGCTCGAGAAGCAGCTCGGCATCCCGGTGTTCCTGGTCGATGGGGAAATGATGTCGTGGTATGGCAGCCGCGCGCTGGCCGGCCTGCGCTACTTGCGCGAACTGCGGGCGATGCTGGAAGGCGCGGCTTGAATCGATACGACAAGCGCACGCCCAGGAGCAGGGCGCGCGCTCGCACCGCTTACGAGTCGGTCAGGTGCTTGTCCGCGAGGGCGTCGACTGCCGGGGCAGCGTGGCCGTGGCGGTCCTTGTCCTGCAGGCGGCCCAGGGCGCTGTCGAGGGCGCGCGCCAGCTTGCCGCCGGCGTTCTTGATCGACTGGCGCAGGTCGTCGGAATGCTCGTGGACCACGATCGGCTGGTAGCCGCGCACGCGTGCTTCCATCATGCACGAGTTGCCGCCGTCGGCGCCTTTCTGCCGGTTCTCGTTGCTCAGGTGTACTTCGACGCTGGTGATGTGGTCGCCGAAACGGTCGATCGAGCTGCGGACGACCGATTCCACGTGTTCGTCCAGGCCCTGGTGGTTGGTAATGGTGCGGTCGGTATTGACATTGATTTGCATACGATTGCTCCTGTTGTCATAACGGCTTGATCTTACCCGCGGCCGCGTTTTGGCCGCGTCCTGTTACGACAGGTGGGGCCGGTCCGGCAAGTTGCAAGGCCGACCACATTCAAGGCTCAGCGGCGGTGCTTGACGAAGAATTGCCAGATGAGCTCGTTCGCATCGACGTCGCGCGTGGTCTTGCCGATCGGCAAGCCAACATTGAAGGCATCGGCGCCGGGCCAGGTATGGCCGCCGTCCTTCACCGTTACCAGGGCGACGCGGACGTCCGCGCTGCCCTGTTCGCGGTAGCCGACCTCGGTCCCGTCGCCGGCGTCGCCATTGAAGCTGCGCAGCTGTTCGGGAGCGCCCTCGAGTCCATTGCGCCTGATCCAGTAACGATGGCTGTCCATGGCCGACAGGTAGCCGCTCGCCTTGCCGTCGTAGGCCACGACCTGGTCGGCCGTGCCGTGGATCAGCATCACGCCGACCTTGCCCGGCCTGGTGTGGTGCTGGACCACCGGTTCCGGCATCGGTCCGCCCACCGAGGCCACCGCGGCGAATACATGCGGCAGCTCGGCCGCCAGGCGCAGGGCAAAGAAGCCGCCGCGCGACAGTCCGGTCGCATAAACCCGCGACGTGTCGACACGGTAGTCCTTCTTGAGTTTCTCGAGCAGGGTCTCGGTGAAGCCGACATCGTCGCTGCCGCCCAGGTAGGGCATGTCGAAGCCGACGTTCCAGTCGTGCTTGATGCCCAGCGGGTAAACCACGATGAAGCGGTGGCGGTCGGCGGCCCGGTTCATGCCGGTGTAGAGCATCTGCTCGGCCATCGTCATGCCGCTGCCGTGGAAGTTGAACACGACCGGGTAGGACTGCTGCGCGTCGCTATGGTACGAAGCAGGCGTGTAGACGATGTAGCGGCGTTTTTCCTCCTTGTACACCAGCGTGCTCCTCTGGGCGAAGGCGCTGCTGCAGATGCTGGACAGGACCAGCAGGGCGATCAGGATTTTTTTCATTGGGATGCTCCCTGGTGAATGGAGCACCCAGCCTAAGGGGAAGGCGGTGAAATCGCGGTGAAATCCGCCGCCTTTTTCAGCGCGCGGGCGGCAGGAGGATCTCGACCCGGTAGCGCGCTGCGCCCGGCTGGAACGCGATCTTCCAGCCCATGCTGTGAGCCACCCGCCCCAGGAGGTTCTGCCCGTGCGCGAAACCCTGCACCCGGCCGGCGTGCGCCGCATCCAGGGTATTGGCGATGAGCAGACGCCCGTCGTCGTAGCCGATGGCAAGCCGGGTCTGCGGCCCGCCATGGAACAGGGCATTGCCCACGCAGTTGGTGACGAGCAGCTGGGCGAGCTGCGGGTTGCCCACGACCTGCAGCCGTTCCGGCAGCGTGAGCGTCAGGCGCTCTTCGTCCCAGGCATCGGCTCCGGGAATGCGCAGCAGCGCAGCCTCGATGCAGGCACGCAGGTCGAAGGTCTCCAACCCCACGTGTTCGGCCCGCGCCAGCGCGAACAACACGTCGATGGTGGCGCGCAGTTCGTCCACGCCGGCCTGCAGCTGCCCGAGCTCCTCGCGGCCCAGCGGCCGCGTGCTTGCGAGCGCCAGGGTGTTGTTCATGACGGTGAGGGGCGTGCGCAGCTCGTGCCCGACGTCGCGCGTGAAATCGTGCTCGCGGCGCAGGGCCGCCTGCAGCGCGCTGAAACTGGTCTCCAGGCGCTCCGCAAGGATGCCGATTTCGTCGGGCCGTCCGCGCGCGCTGAAGCTCGCCGTGCCGCCGGGACGCAGGGCCTGCGCCTCGTGCGCCAGTATCTGCAGCGGCTGTACCAGGCGCCGCGCCAGCAGCCAGGCCAGCAGCAGGGCCAGCGCGATCAGCGCCGCGGCAACGAAGATCAGCACCCCGCCCACGTCCTGCACCACCTTCGACACCACCAGCACGGGAGCGACGTCGGCCAGCAGGTAGATGCGCCTGGCGCCGCCGGCCCCGTCGGGCAGCTCGCGTACCATCAGGTGATAATGCTGGCCGGTACGCGTGAACACTTCGGCGCGCAGATCGCCGGGCGCGGCGGCCGCGCGCACCACGGCCGGCAGCGTAGCGCGGCTGGTGTGGACGCTCACCAGGTCGCTGGCGGGGCGGGGCAGGCCGCCGCAGCGGACGGCCTGCGCTTCGATGGCCGCCGCTTCGCGCTCCAGCAGACGCTCCACCAGCATGTCCTCGGTAACGTAGGCGATCACCACCGCCAGCCCCGTGTAGCACAGGCAGATCAGGATGGTGAATCCCGCCAGGGCGGCGAACAGGCTGCGGCGGATCGACCTGGGCATGGTCCTAGGCCTCCAGGTCGAGCCGGTAGCCGAGCTGCAGGATGGTGGCGAGCAGCCTGCGCCCGGAGGCCGCTTCCAGCGTCTTGCGCAAGGTGTAGATGTGCGACTTGAGCGCATCGCTGTCGGGCGGATTCGCGCCCCACAGGTGCTGGACCAGGGCCGAGCGCGAGACCGGATGCGGATGCTCCCTGCACAGCAGCTGCAGGATGCTGAAGCCGGCCTGGGTCAGGACCAGGGGCCGGCCCTCGTAGAGCGCGCGCTTTTCCCGCGCCAGCAGGGTCAGCGGGCCGACCCGCATCTCCTGCTGCCGGTGCAGCGTCCCGCGGCGCGCCAGCGCCTCGCAGCGCAGGGCCACCTCGCGCAGGTCGAAGGGCTTGGCCAGGTAGTCGTCGGCGCCTTCGCGGAAGCCCTGCGCCTTGTCCTCGAAGGCGTCGCGTGCGGTCAGCATCAGGACCGGCACGTTGCTGGGGGCATGCGCCTTGATCTCGCGGCACACCTGCAGGCCGTCCATGTCGGGCAGGTTGAGGTCGAGCAGCACCACGTCGTAGCGATGCTCGGTGGCCAGCCGCACGGCCAGGGCGCCGCTGCCGGCATGGTCAAGCTGCCAGCCCAGTCCCTCGAGAAAATCGACCAGCTGGCGGGCGATGGTCGGGTGGTCTTCGACCACCAGCACGCTCAGCACCGGGCGGTTCATGCGCGCTGCCTTTCGCTTTTATCTTCCTGATGGTGCGGGAAACGATCCATCCGCGACAGCACCGGGAACAGCAGCGACCACAGGCCGGTGACGGCGAGCGTGGCGGCGCCGCCCAGCAGGATCGCGCGCACCAGGCCGAGCCAGCCGGCGGTGACGCCCGATTCGAATTCGCCCAGCTCGTTGGAGGCGCCGATGAAGACGGAATTGACCGCGCTGACGCGCCCGCGGATGTCGTCCGGGGTTTCGTACTGCACCAAGAGGTGGCGGATGTAGACGCTCACCATGTCGCCCGCGCCGAGGAGGAACAGGGCGCCCAGGGCTACGGGGAAGCTGCTGGTGAAGCCCATCACCAGCGTGGACAGGCCGAACACGGCGACGCCGCCGAACATCCACAGGCCGACGCGGCGCTGAATCGGGAAGAAGGCCAGCGCGATCGAGCACAGGGCAGCCCCCAGTCCCGGAGCGCTGCGCAGCCAGCCGAGGGCGGTGGGGCCGGCATGCAGCACGTCGTGGGCATAGGCGGGCAGCAGGGCGGTGGCGCCGCCGAACAGCACCGCGAACAGGTCAAGCGAGATCGCGCCCAGCACGATCGGGCGCGACCACACGAAGCGCAGGCCTTCCATCAGCGAATGCCAGCTCACCGGGCCCTGGCTGCGCGCCTGTCGGGTCGCGCGGGTGCGCGACATGCACAGCACCGCAATGCTCAAGAGGCTGGCCGAGATCACGTGCACGGTCATCGGGCCGAAGGCGTACAGCAGGCCGCCGATGACCGGGCCGGCGATCACGGCCACGTGGAAGGTCGAGGAGCTCAAGGCCACGGCCTGGCTGAAGTCCTGGTCGGGCACCAGGTTCTTCAGCACCGCCTGCGAGGCCGGCATCATGAAGGCGCGCGCGGAGCCGAACAGCACCAGGATCGCGAACACCGGCCAGACGATGGTGCTGCCGCTCGCCGTGAAGCTCACCAGGAGCAGGCTGCACAGCAGCTGCGTGGCCATGCACAGCAGGACGATGTTGCGGCGGTTGTGGCGGTCGGCCACGTGGCCGGCCCACAGGATCAGCACCAGGAAGGGCGCGAACTGCGCCAGGCCGATCAGTCCCAGGTCGAACAGGCTGCCGGTGATCTGGTAGACCTGCCAGCCGATGGCGACGCCCTGCATCTGCACCGCGAGGGTGCCGAGGAAGCGGCTGGAAAGGTAGAAGGCGAGGTTACGGTTGCGCAGGACGGCCAGGCCGCTGGAAGGGGACAGCAGGGACATGAAGGGCTTTCGGGACAATGCTCGGGCTCGTTAACCCTGCATTGTGCCCGAATTGCGGCCCTGCCGTGCCTCAGGCTTGCGCCAGGTCCGCCTCGCTGGTAAAGGCGTCGGCGAAGAACTCGTCTTCCGGCAGTCCGCACTGCGCCACGTAGTCGCGCCGCGCCGATTCCACCATGATCGGCGCGCCGCAGGCATAGACCTGGTGGCCGGAGAGGTCCGGGAGATCCTGCATCACGGCCGCGTGCACGTAGCCGGTGCGGCCCTGCCAGGCGTCTTCCGGCAGCGCGTCCGAGATCACCGGGACGTACTGGAAGTCCGGCAGCGTGGTTTCCCATGCGCGGCACAGCTCGTCCATGTACAGGTCCTGGGGACGGCGGCCGCCCCAGTACAGGCGCACGGGACGCGTTGACTTCAGGTGCATCAGGTGCTCGACCAGCGCCTTGACGGGCGCGAAGCCGGTGCCGGAAGCCAGCAGCACGATCGGCTTGTCGGATTCTTCGCGCAGGAAGAAGGTGCCGAGCGGGCCTTCGAAGCGCAGGATGTCGCGCTCCTTCATGGCGCCGAAGACGTGGTCGGTGAACAGGCCGCCCGGCAGGTGCCGGATGTGCAGCTCGAGCGGGCCGCTGAACGAGGGCGCGCAGGCGATGCTGTAGGCGCGGCGCTTGCCGTCCTTGAGCAGGAATTCGATGTACTGGCCGGCGCGGTAGGCCAGCGCTTCGTTGGCCGGCAGCTGCAGCGTGACGATGGCGACGTCCGGCGCGGCCCGCTTGACGCCCGCGATCCGGGTCGGCATCTTGCGCACCGGGTACTCCGAGCTGCCGCCGACTTCGCGCGCTTCGATGACCAGGTCCTGCTGCGGCACAGCGCAGCAGAACAGCGACATGCCCTGGGTCTTTTCGATGTCGCTCAGGGCGCGCTGCTGGTGCGGCTTGTGGGTCAGCGCACCATCGAGGACCTTGCCCTTGCAGGAACCGCAGGCGCCGTTCTTGCAGCCGTAGGGCAGGCCGATGCCGGCGCGGATGGCGGCAGAGAGGACGGTTTCGTCGGCTTCGCAGGTGAACTGGTGGCCGCTGGGCTGGACGGTGATCTGGAAAGTCATGCAGGGTCTGGATGCCGATTGTGAATGGCCGGTATTCTACACCGGGGCCAGCGGGGCCGGGAAACGCCAGGACGGCGCTGTGCTAGAGTGACGGGCTTCCCAATCCGCACCCTCGCCATGACCCAGCCTTCCGCTTTCCTCCGTCCGCGCCTGCTCATCGTCGGCTGCGGCGACGTCGGCATGCGCCTGCTGCCCCTGCTCGGCGGGCGCTTCCGGGTGTTCGCCCTGACCAGCCAGCGCGAGCGCTGCGCCGAACTGCGGAGCGCCGGCGCGGTGCCCATCGTCGCCGACCTGGACCAGCCCGATACCCTGGGCCGCCTGCGCGGATTGGCCGACTGGGTCGTGCATTTGGCGCCACCCCAGCCGCAAGGAGCGTTCGACCGCCGCACCCGCCACCTGGTGGCGGCGCTGGGCAAGGCGGCGCGCCTGGTGTATGTGAGCACCAGCGGCGTCTATGGCGACTGCGGCGGCGAACTGGTGCGCGAGACGCGTCCGGTGGCGCCGCGCAATGCCCGTGCGCAGCGGCGCGTCGATGCCGAGCGGGTGCTGCGCGCCTGGGCGCTGGCGGGCGGCGCGCAGCTGGCCATCCTGCGCGTGCCCGGCATTTATGCCGCCGGGCGGCTCCCGCTCAAGCGGCTGGAGCAGGGCACCCCGGCCCTGCGGCCGGAAGACGACGTGTACACCAACCACATCCATGCCGACGACCTGGCGCGCATCGTCCTGCTTGCGCTGTTCCGCGCGCGCGGCGCGGGCCGGGTGGTGCACGCGGTGGACGACACGCGCATGAAGATGGGCGACTATTTCGACGCCGTGGCCGATGCCTTTGGCCTGGCGCGTCCGCCGCGCCTGCCGCGCGCCGAGCTGCAGGCGGTGGTCACGCCGACGCTGCTCTCCTTCATGTCCGAATCGCGCCGCCTGGACAATACGCGCCTGAAGCGCGAGCTGCGCGTGCGGCTGCGCCATCCGGACGTGCCGGCGGCGCTGGCGCAACTTGCCGCGGCTCCCGTACAATCGGGCACCCAAGGAGAACCAGCATGACCTATGAAGAATACCTCGACGAAGTGACCACCCTGATCGTCGAAAAATACGGGATCGCGGACGCCGCCGCGATCAAGATCGTCGTCGACGCGCAGGACAAGGAATTTTTCGTCGCCCACGACGACAAGCCCGAGATGCGCACCGTCGAGCGTGCGCACGCCGACGCCCGAACCCTGTACCAGGCCAGCGGCCTGGCCAAGAAGGCCACCCCCGGCAAGAAGAAGTAAATCCTTCCGCCGCCCTGCGCCCGGGGCGGCAATCTCCCGCACCACCGATGCGTCCGGCCTTGCCGGAGGCATGCGCACGCGCTTGCCACCCGAGGATGCCTTCCATAAGGGCAGCAGCTTGTGCAAATGGCTTTCCTAATGTGTATCATTTCGTCCCAGGCGAAAAATGCCATACAAACGATGCAATATTGGACCTGTATGCAAAGAATTCGCGACAGATCACGCAAAGTGACAAATATTTAACAATCCTGAAAGAAACCATGCCCATCAGACGCCTTCCGCCCGGCGCGGAATACGACCCCAACCGGCTCCTCGACGCCATCATTGCCAGGCTCCGCCTGAAGAACGACGCCGCCCTGTCGCGCGTGCTCGAAGTGGCGCCGCCGGTGATCAGCAAGATTCGCCACAACACGCTGCCGATCGGCGCCACGCTGCTGCTGCGCATGCATGAAGAGAGCGAGTTCAGCATCCGCGAATTGCGCGAGTTGATGACCCGGCCGCAGGGAGTGGGACCAGCGCTGGCGGCCTGAATGAAAAAACGGCCAGCGGGACGCAAGCGTCGTCCGGCCGGCCGTTCAGGGAAGGAGAATCAGGCGGCGTGCGCCAGCTCCTTGCCCGATGCGGCGCCATATCCTTTGGTATCAGGCTGTGCCTGCGACGGCTTGCCCGGCGCGGAGCAAAAGGCATACGCGGCGCCTGCGGATTCGCGCGGCTTGCCCGGTGCGGAGCAGAAAGCATACGCGGCGTTGGCGGCTTCGCCCGGCTTGCCCGGTGCGGAGCAGAAGGCGTATGCGGCGCCTGCGGCTTCGCGCGGCTTGCCCGGGGCCGAACAGAATGCGTATGCGGCATTCGCGGCAACGAGTGGCTTGCCAGGCGCGGAGCAGAATGCGAACGCAGCGTTGGCGGCTGGTCGGGCGCCGAATTCCGTTTCGTAGATCGCACGCATGCGATCGCCTGCGGCGGCCTGGTCGCCGTCGTGCTCATCCGCACCGATGCCGACGTACGGATAGTGGTGCAGGAAGTAGCCGAACAAGGCTTCGCAGTCGCGAGCGTACTTCATCGTGTCGAGGATGTGGTAGTGCCAGAAAATGTCGACGTCGACGGTCGGCGATGCCTCCGCGTCCGGGTATTTCTTCATCAGGAACAGGAAGCGGCGGTATTCCGTTTCCACTGCATCGGCCCGCAGGGCGGACCAGCCTTCGCCGGATTCCACATGCATCAGTTTCATTTTGATCGGGGCAAGATCAAGTGCTTCAAATGCTGCGAATTCGTTGGTCGACATAGTTATCACCTTTTGTTGTAGATCTGTTTGTTAAGGCATTCTTTTTTTATCCCTAGTGTTGAAGCGGTACGTCAGAGAATCCTCCTCAAAGAACGTGACGCGGTTAATCGGAAGTCAGGAACTGCGTCTTGACCGGTGGCAGTGATAACAATTGTCCTGCGACCGGTCAGGCTTAATGTTGAGTTCTGTCAACCGAGTAACTGCTGTGCTGAAACGAGACAACATGGGCGCACATCCGCTCCATGTTAAGGCGATGGCCGGCAGTGCGGCATCGCTGTCGTGAGTTGGGACAGCGGGTGGTTCGGATGGATGCCCGCCTACGGGAATGGTGACGACGATGGTGGTGCCGGTGTCCGGGCCGCTGCTGATCGAGAAGCTGCCGCCCAGGATGTTGACGCGCTCTTCGATGCCCACCAGCCCGAAGGATCCGTTGCGGTTGCGGCTGCCCGGCTGCATGCCGATGCCATTGTCGCGAATCGTCATGGTCAGCATGTCGGCGTGCTGGTGCAGGTCGATCCGCACCTTGGTCGCGCGCGCGTGCCGCGCCACGTTGTTGAGCGACTCCTGCAGGATGCGGAAGAAGGCAGTGGCGCAGTGGTCGTCGAGGTGGTGCTCGGTTTCGTCCTCGACCAGTTCGCATTCGATGCCGGTGCGGCGCGAGAAGTCCGCCACCTGCCAGTCCACCGCTGCGTTCAGGCCGAGGTCGAGCACATTCGGCCGCAGGTCGTTGATGATCTGGCGTACGCTGCGGATGGTCAGGTCGATCTGGCGTACGGTCGCGCTGGCGCGTTCGTACAGACGGCCATGGCGGTCGCGCGTGCGGTTGGCGAGGATCTCGGCCTCGATCTTCAAGGCCAGCAGGTTCTGCGCGAGCTCGTCGTGGATCTCGCGCGCGATGCGCTTGCGCTCGCCTTCCTTGATCTGTTCCGCGTGCGCGGCCAGCTGGCGCAGCTTCTCGTTGGTGGCCTGCAGCTTGGCCTGGCTGGCGCGCAGCTCGCGCGTCATGTCCTCCGCCATGCGCAGGGCGCTGCGGCGCGACGAGGCCATGGTCTGGAACAGCGCGTAGAGCAGGGCGGTGCTGAGCGTGCCGGCCAGCGCGGCCAACCAGGGATAGAACAGGTCGAAGCGCGTGTACAGCGCTGATTTCTCGATACTGAAATCGGCGAGCCAATGGCGCTGGTTGAATGCGATCGGCAAGCTGGCGCGCAGCAGGCCGGCTTCGTCGGAGACCAGCTGCTGCGGGACTTTCGTCGCCTGATTGCTGTCATACAGGACACCGTTGCGCCGGTTCTCGCCCGGCTCCTGCGGAATATCGTCGAGGTCGGTGAGTACCAGGCGCACCCCGTCGAGCGGGAATCCCTCGAGCACGCCGTCGACCATCCTGTTGACGCCGAAACCGATGCCGACGGAGCCGATGTAGGCGGCGCGGCGCTGGATGACCGTATCGATCGGCATGTCGCTGCGGTACACCGGCAAGCGCATCGCGAGCACGTTCTGGATCGGACCGGGGCCTATCCTGACGCGGAAACCCGAGGCCGCGATGGTGTTGTTGTCGCGCGACTCTGCCGCCGTTCGGCGGATGTAACTGCGTGCTTCCAGATCCAGGCCGAGCTTGTCGAGCGTTTGCGGGGTGGCCGGTTCCATGTAGAGGAGGATGGTGTAGCTGTCGCGGCCGGGCAAAGCTTGCAGCTTCGTGGCAGGCTCGGGCATGCCGTATTGGCGCAGGCGGCGGCGCACGTCCGCGTCCACTGCCGGCAGTTCAGCCGGGCCGACGGCGCGTGCAAAATTGATGACCTCGATGCCCGGGAAGTTGCGAGGCGTGTCGAGCTGCTCGACGTAATGGCGGAATTCGTCGGCCCCGACCGTGGCACTGGCGCGAAACAGTCCGGCCGTGCCGCGCAGGACATCCGTATAGCTCTTGATGCGCGCTTCGATCGCGAACTGGGCGGTGCGCGCCATGCCGCGAAAGCGCGTCTGGGCATCGGTTTCGATCGCCTTGGCGGTAGCCAGGTAGAGGGCAGCGCCGACCGCCACGGACAGCAATGCCCCGGTCAGCATCGCCGTCGGCATGACGACATGATGGTTGGAGGAGCTGCGGGGAAGCATGATCCGTAATCTCGCTTGCTAGGTGAATGCGTCGCGATAATGCGACATACATGCCTACACTAAGCATCTTTACGGAACGACGAACCTATCAGGATGAATAGGTATCGTGGATGTGCAACGATGTAGACGGGGTGGAAACGTTTTTGGTCAAAAACAAGAAATTCGGGGAGCAATGCCGTCTAGCATTGCTCCCCTCAAATACCTGCAAAACGCAGAAATGATTGCCTTAACAGTAAGGCGTAAGAGGAATTACTTCCCCCAGCTGTCCTTCAGCGTCGTCACGCGGTTGAACACCGGCTTGCCCGGCTGCGAATCCACGCGGTCCGCCACAAAATAGCCGTGGCGCTCGAACTGGAAGCGCTGGTCGGCCACCGCGTCCTTCATGCCCGGTTCCAGGTAGGCGGTCACGGTCTCGAGCGCGTTCGGGTTGAGCGCGGCCTTGAAGTCCTTGCCGCCGGCGTCCGGCTGCGGCTCGGTGAACAGGCGGTCGTACAGGCGCACTTCGGCCTCCAGCGCGGTGGCTGCGCTGACCCAGGTGATATTGCCCTTGACTTTGTAGTTGTCCGCGCCCGGCGTGCCCGACTTCGAATCCTCGAAGTACTTCACGTGCACGGCCGTGACCTTGCCGTTCTCGTCCTTGTCGAAACCGGTGCACTCGACCACGAAGCCGTACTTCAGGCGCACGCGCGAACCCGGCTGCTCGCCCACCGGCGGGGTGAAGCGGTGGTAGCCCTTGGTCGGGGTTTCCATGAAGTCTTCCTGCTCGATCCACAGCTCGCGCGTGAACGGGAAGCTGCGCACGCCCATCTCCGGATGGTGTGGGTGGACCGGCGACGAGCACTCGACCGATTCGCCTTCCGGGAAGTTGTCGACGATGAGTTTTAACGGACGCAGCACGGCGATGGCGCGCGGCGCCTTCGGGTCGAGGTCGTCGCGCAGCGCGCCTTCCAGCGTGCTCATGTCGATCCAGCCGTCGGCCTTGGAGACGCCGATGCGCTCGCAGAACAGCTGGATCGATTCCGGCGTGTAGCCGCGGCGGCGCAGGCCGACGATGGTCGGCATGCGCGGGTCGTCCCAGCCGGTCACCACACCTTCATCCACCAGCTGACGCAGCTTGCGTTTGGACGTGACCACATAGGTCAGGTTCAGGCGCGCCATTTCGTACTGGCGCGGCACCGGGCGCGGGAAGAAGCCGCCGTCGGCCAGGGTGTCCACCAGCCAGTCGTACATCGGGCGGTGGTCCTGGAACTCGAGCGTGCAGATCGAATGGGTGATGTTTTCCAGCGCATCCGAGATCGGGTGCGTGTAGTCGTACATCGGGTAGATGCACCAGGCGTCGCCCGTGCGGTGGTGGTGCGCATGGCGGATGCGGTACAGGGCCGGATCGCGGTTGGTCATGTTCGGCGAGGACATCGCGTCTTCCGACATCTTGGCGCGCAGGATGTGCTCGCCGTCCTTGTACTTGCCGGCCTTCATGTCGCGGAACAGTTGCAGCGATTCTTCCACCGGACGGTTGCGGAAGGGCGAGTTGGTGCCCGGCGTACTGAAGTTGCCGCGGTTCTTCGCCATCTCTTCGGGGCTCTGGCTGTCCACGTAGGCCTTGCCTTCGCGGATCAGGTATTCCGCCATCTCGTACAGCTTGTCGAAATAGTCGCTGGCGTAATGCAGGTATTCGCCGTCGCCCTGTTCCCAGGTAAAGCCGAGCCACTTCACGGAATCCATGATGGTGTCGACGTATTCCTGGTCTTCCTTCTCCGGATTGGTGTCGTCGAAGCGCAGGTGGCAGCGGCCGTTGTAGTCGCGCGCCAGGCCGAAGTTCAGGCAGATCGACTTGGCATGGCCCACGTGCAGGTAGCCGTTCGGCTCCGGCGGGAAACGGGTGATCACGGGCGGCATGCCCTCACGCTTGTGCGTGCCTGCTGCCAGGTCGTTTTCGATAATGGCGCGCAGGAAATTGGACGAGGGGGGATTGCCCGCCGCCGTCGGGGTGTTCTTATCAATGCTCATGAAAAAGAGATGGGATAGGTTATTCCGGACATTTTACCGTAACGCAGCAGCCTCTCACTCCAGTATGTGGTGAAGCGCACGGTACGCCCCGTTTCACAGCTACATACTTGGGGTAACTCCGTCCATTCGCAAGGTTCCACCATGAAAACCCTCGCCACTCATCCGGAACTGGTCCGCGCCTGGTTGCTGGCCCTGGCCGGCATGCCGCTGTCGCCGCTGCAAGGAGCGCCGCGCCCGCAGCCGGCGCCGCCGGTCCCGCCCCACCGCCACTGACACCCGTTCTCGCCAACTTGCCGTTTTCTATAGGATAATCTCGTCCTTGCCGTTTTGCGGCTGCAGCTGTGCGGCTTTGCCTTAAGAGAGTTCCAATTGGAAAATTTATACGCGATCCTCGGTGTCGCCCCGAATGCCGGCGACGACGAGATCAAGAAGGTCTATCGCTCGCTGGCCATGCGCTACCACCCGGACCGCAACCAGGCGCCGGGCGCCGAAGCGCGCTTCAAGGCCGTTACCAAGGCCTATGAGATCCTGTCGGATCCGGTCAAGCGTGCCGAATACAACCAGAGCGTCAACCACCGCATCGTGCTCGATGCCGAAGCCGAAGCCTTCGAGCTGTGGCGCTCGCTGTTCGCGCTGAATGGCGTGAACCTACAGCAATGAATCAACAGGACACACAATGAAAAACGTACATCCCGAATTCTCGTTCCAGTCGCGCGAACTGGACGGACAGATCGAGGGCACGCTGGGCGACCCGCCCAACAAGAAGAATTACGACATGATGGTCGGCGCCCTGGTCTCGGAATACGCAAGCGGATCGGGCCTGGACGACGTCAACCTGATGGCCTTCGCGCTCGTTGATTGCATCAGGTTCAAGGATCCGCGCGGCCTGCTGCGCGAGGCCGCCGACTACGAAGGCGACGACCCTGCGCGCGTGTTCGCGATGGCCGAGTGCGAAGGTGAACAGGGCCGCGCCATGTACGAAGCGATGACGGCCAATTATCCGGAGCTGGCGCGCCAGGCCATCATCACGGCCTTCCTCTACAAGAACCAGGGCCGCTGGGAAGACGAGGACCGCGACTTCGCCCGCCTCGGGGAAGGCGACGAAGGCGACGACGACGACATGGACGACACGGCTGCCACCGACGACTTCACCCAGCTGTTCGATGCGGACGGAGAGCGCGAATGAGCGACGAAAACAAAGCCAATCTGCCGGCGCTGACCAGGCAGGTCAGCGAACTGGTGCTGGCCGGCTCGCTCGAGCACGCCGAAGAGGCGTTCTCCCAGGCGGCCGACGAGCACGGCGACTATGCCGTGGTCGAAGTGCTGTCGACCCTGCCGCCCCAGGTCACCGCGCTGCACCTGTCCGGCTTCGACGGCGCCAAGACCTCGCTGGCCACCATGCTGGTGCCGCCCAAGGCCTGGGCCGAGAGCCTGGCCTACATCGCCGCGACCTGGCCGGACAACCTGATCGAGGACGATCCGGAACGCATCGCCGAGAACCTGTTCAACCACGTGCACGGCATCGTCTACGCGAACGACGACGAAGACCGCCGCCACGAGCTGCTGCAGGAAGCGTCCGCCACCGACCATGGCGCCACCGTGTTCGCCATCCTGTGGTCGCTGGCCCCGAAGGAAATCCTCGAGTTGGCCGGCGAAATCCTGTCGAAGGGCCGCTACGTCACTGCCCAGACCAGCGGCGACAGCGACATCGCGCCGCTGGCGGTCGACCTGGCCAAGGCCAGCGAGGACGGCTGGGAGCGCTCGCTGCTCGAGCTGTTCCCGGAATTCCGCCACAGCGCCGAGATGGCCGACGTCGAGCTGCCGGACGACCCGGACGAGGAATCGCCCTTCATGCAGCGCAGCACGCGTGAACTGCTGTACCGCCTGCGCAAGCAGGTGCCGTCGGTGCGCAGCATGCCGCGCCGCGGTACCCGCCGCAGCATGGGCACGGACATCTTCTCGTGAGCGGAGCGCCAGGAACGATGCTGCCTGCAATCGTCATCGAGAAGCCGCCGCGCCTGGTGCGCGCGATCAAGCTGCTGCCCACCGAGGCCACGCCGGACGAGGCCGCCTTGCTGGCGGAGGAACTGTCCGGCATCACCGCCATGGTGGCCGAGAAGTTCACCAACGACCGCACCGCCGAGGGCATCCAGCGCGCGCTGCTGCTCACCGTGGGCGGGGTCTCGCTCGGCCTCGAGCACCTGGTCGACAGCGACGACGACCTCGACGCGCTCGACATCCTGATCGAGGAGGGCGCCGAACTGGTGTTCCAGCAGGGCTTCCGCCTCGTCAAGGACTTGTCGGCGCTGCCCGAGGACAGCCTGGTCGGCGAGTACGACGTCGACCCGATCTATTCCCAGCGCCGCCTGAAGGAACTGTTCGTCGACCTGTGCACGGCCGACCCTGGCGAGAGCTGGACCGGCTACGAGCGCTACCTCGGCCAGCTGAAGCAGCGCCAGGGCGTGCAGGCGATCGTGCGCGCGGCCCAGTGGATCCGCCGCCACCACTATGAAGGCCCGATCAACGACCCGGACCTGAACGCCGAAGGCGTGATCGCGCTGGCGATCATCTTCGCGGTCGAGGGCGGCGGGCGCATCACGGCGCGCACCGGGCAGAAGGAGTTCGAGCGCCTGGTGAAGTCGGTGCGCAAGAACGATCCTGACTTCGAAGCCGGCTGGGCCGCGCTGATGGCGCAGGTCCCGGCGCAGCACCAGCCCATCATCGCCGAGCGCATCGCTACTTACCGCGAGCACTGCACGGTGCTGCAGCACATCAAGACCAAGGCAACGATGAAGCAGCTCTTCACGGAGCTGGAAAACTACGCCGGGTCCGAACTCGATCCGGACCTGCCGTAACGGGCCTGCCGTGGCAGAAGCGCGCAGTCCGATCGCGGCGGGAAGTCCCGCTTTCCGCCGCATCAACCGCGCCATGGCCTTCGGCGGCTTCTCCGTCTTCGCGCTGCTCTACTGCGTACAGCCGCTGATGCCGCTGCTGGCGCAGGACTTTTCCCTCACGCCCGCCCAATCCAGCCTGGCCTTGTCGGTCTCCACCGCCACGCTGGCGGTGGCGCTGCTGCTGTCGGGCAGCGTGGCCGAGCGCATCGGCCGCAAGCAGCTGATGGTGGCCTCGATGGTCGGCGGCGCACTGCTCACCGTCCTTTCGGCCTTCGCGCTGGACTACACCCAATTGGTCGGCGTGCGCATGCTGCTCGGCCTCGTGCTGGGCGGCCTGCCGGCGGTGGCGATGGCCTACCTCAGCGACGAGATCGAAGGGAGCTCGCTCGGCCTGTCGATGGGCATGTACATCAGCGGCAGCGCCTTCGGGGGCATGAGCGGGCGGGTATTGTCCTCGGTCATCAGCGACTTCGTCTCCTGGCGCATCGCGGTCGGGCTGCTGGGCGCGGCCGGGCTGTATGCGGCCTGGGAGTTCTCGCGCAGCCTGCCACCTTCGCGCCATGGCGAAGCGAAGCGGGCGAGGGGGCCGGGCTTTCTCGACGGCCTGCGCACCCACCTGGCGGACGAAGGCCTGCCCTGGCTGTTCGTGCTGCCCTTCCTGCTGATGGGCTGTTTTGTCAGCCTGTACAACTACATCAGCTACCGATTGCTTGCGCCACCGTTCGGCCTGAGCCAGAGCGCGGTGGGCGCGGTGTCGCTGCTCTACCTGCTCGGCATGTTCAGCTCGATGTGGGCCGGCAAGCTGGCCGACCGGCTCGGACGGCGCAACGTGCTGTGGCTGGTAATTAGCGTGATGATCGCGGGCCTCCTGGTGACGCTGCACGATTCGGTCGTCGCCATCGTGCTCGGCACAGGCCTCGCGACCTTCGGCTTCTTCGCCGCGCATTCGGTGGCCAGCAGCTGGGTCGGGCGGCGCGCCCGGCCGCCGCAGGCGCTGGCCTCGGGCATCTACCTGTTCTGCTACTACCTGGGATCGAGCGTGGTGGGCTGGTTTACCGGCTATGTGTGGGAACACTGGGGCTGGCCGGGCGTGGTCGCCGTGCTCGGCGGGCTGCTCGGCGTGGGGATGGCCATCGCGCTGCGCCTGCGGCGGCTGGCGCCGGCTCCTTCCGCCTAGCGGGCCGGTCTCAGGTGTCGGCAGCCGCCCCGGGCTTGACGCGCGCACGGCAGAAACGCGTGCTTGATATCCCTGCTGGGAGGACTAAAGTGAGTGATCCGAGCGGTTCACCGCCTTACTTTCAGGAGCTCATCATGTTGCAAGCTGCCGAAATTCAACAACGCTTCAGCCAAATCCAGCAGACGATTAACCAGGCCGAAGAAGTCACCCGGAACGACCAGGGGGCGCCCAGCGAAATCCGCGACTGCATCCAGAAGATCGCCCACGAAATGCCGGAAGCCCAGCGTGTCATGCAATCGAACGACCAGATGCGGATGGTGCAATGCATCGACCGACTGGAAGAGATGGGCGACGAAGCCAAGCGGATGTGCCGCAGCGCCCAGCCTTCGCCCCAGGTCGCCTCGGTGGTGACGCGGGTGCATGACGTCCTGTCGGACCTCAAGCACCAATTACATTAAACCACCCCTTTGCCGCGCAAGGCGGCAATCTCCGCCTCGCCGAGGCCCAGCATGTCGTGGAGCACTTCAATGGTGTGCTGGCCCAGCAGGGGCGGGGCCTTGTCGCTGGTCGCGGGCGTGGCCGACATCCGGATCGGATTCCTCACCAGTTTCACCTTGCCCGCGGTCGGGTGCGGCAGTTCGATCGCGACTTCGCGCGCCCGCACCTGCTCGTTGGCGAACACCTCGCCAATGTCGTTGATCGGCCCGCAAGGCACGCCGACCGCTTCCAGCAGGGCGATCCATTCGTCGCGGCGCTTTTCCTTGACCATCTCGGCCAGGATCGGCACCAGTAGGTCGCGGTTCTGCACGCGCAGCGGATTGGTGGCGAAGCGCGGGTCGCTCCCCAGCTCGGGGCGGCCGCCCGCTTCGACGAACTTCTGGTACTGCCCGTCGTTGCCGGTGGCGACGATGATGTGACCATCCAGGCAGGCGAAGGTCTGGTAGGGCACGATGTTGGCATGCGCATTGCCCCAGCGCTTGGGCGGCTTGCCGCTGTTGAGGTAGTTGCTGCCCATGTTGGCCAGCATCGCCACCTGGGTGTCGAGCAGGGCCATGTCGATGTGCTGGCCGCAGCCGGTACGGTCGCGGTGGGTCAGGGCAGCCAGCACGGCCACCGTCGCGTACATGCCGGTCATCAGGTCGGTCAGGGCCACGCCTGCCTTCTGAGGGCCGCCGCCCGGCAGGTCGTCGCGTTCGCCGGTGACCGACATCAGGCCGCCCATGCCCTGGATCAGGAAATCGTAGCCGGCCCGGTGGGCGTAGGGGCCGTCCTGGCCGAAACCGGTGATCGAGCAGTAGACCAGGTCGGGCTTGATCGCCTTCAGGGTCTCGTAGTCGAGGCCGTAGCGCTTGAGGTGGCCGACCTTGAAGTTCTCCAGCACCACGTCGCAATGCTTGACCAGCGCGTGCAGCAAGGCCTGGCCTTCGCTGCTGGCGATGTCCACCGTCACCGAGCGCTTGCCGCGGTTGGCCGCCAGGTAATAGGCGGCTTCGCTGGTATCGTGCCCTTGCGCATCCCTGGCGTAGGGCGGGCCCCAGGCGCGGGTATCGTCGCCGTTGCCGGGACGTTCGATCTTGATCACGTCGGCGCCGAGGTCGGCCAGGTTTTGCGAGCACCATGGGCCCGCGAGCACGCGTGACAGGTCGAGCACGCGGATGTGGCCGAGCGCCTTCGGCAGCGCGCTGGAAGTGGAAGCAGCTTGCGTCATTCTGTTCCTGCTGGGTTGTTCTTGCCAAGTCCAGGATTATAGCTGTCCGCGCGCGATGGTCTGGACCGAGCGCGTGTTCGGCCTGAAGGCCGCATCGATGACTGCGAGCGCGCGCTGCGGCTGCGATTCTCCGCACATGAAGATGTCGGCGGCGGCAAAGCCATGCTCGGGCCAGGTGTGGATCGATATGTGCGACTCGGCCAGCAGCAGCACGCCGGTCACGCCCATGCCCGGTCCGAAGGCGTGGAAGTGGCTGTGCAGGATGCGCGCGCCGGCGGCCAGCGCGGCTTCGCGCAGCAGGGCGTCGATCGCCTGGGCATCCGTCAAGAGAATTGCATCGATGCCGGCCAGGTCGGCCAGCAAATGGATGCCGGCAGGGCGGTGCGGCGTGCTCACTTGTGGCCGCCGCCGGAATAGCTGCCGCTGCCGCTGCCATAGCTGTGGCTGCGCCAGCTGTTGCCGCCGCCCGTGCGGCTGCTCGATGCCATGCTGACCCAGCACACGATGGTGGTGACCAGGGTGACGACGATGGCGTAAAGGAGGAAGTTGCGGTTCATGCGATGGAGGTCAGGATTTCTTCTTCTCGGGCGCCAGCATCATCGGCAGAAACAGCGCCGCGAGGCCGGCCGCGAGCAGGAAGATCGTCGCGGTGAAATTGAAGACGAGCGGGATGAAATTCAGGCCCAGGATCCAGAGGAGAGCGCGCCAGGCGATGTCCGAATTCGTCAGGCTCTTGCCGGCTGCCGCTTTCGCCGCCGGCTTCGCCAGGCCGAACCAGGTTCGCACCTGATCCTCCGCCACTGGCGAGGAGCGCGACCAGGTCAGCTCATCCGGCGTGTGCTCGGCCGCCAGCCCGTTCTGGCCGTGTTCGTACTCGGCGACCTGCACGGTGTCGCCCGCCTTGACGCGCCAGTTGAAGGCGCCCGCGGCGTACAGCACCCGCGCCTGGTAGACCCAGGTGCGCTTGTACTCCACGCCGTCGAGCTGCACGGCGGGCATGGCCGGCAGCGCCGGCGCCGGCCAGGCGTCCAGTACCTGCGAGCGGAACCAGCCTTCGCTGCTCTCCACCAGCCAGAAGAAGGGGCCCTGGGTCGAGTACAGCAGGTATTCGTCCCAGGTTTCGCCTTCGTCGTCCTGGCGCCGCATTGCGCCCAGCACGTGGTAGGTCTGGGCGCCGATCTTTGCGACGGAACCGAGCGAGAGGGTGAACTGGACGCGCTCGTGCTCCTCGCCCTTGAGCAGCACCTCGACCGTGGGCGAGGACGCATCCATGCGGGTCGAGCAGGCCGGGCAGACGCAGTTGGCCGCCAGGCCGGGCAGGTAGCGGATCGAGGCGCCGCAGGAGCGGCACTGCAGCACGTCGACCTTGCCGCGGTACTTGCCGGCGCTGGCCTTGATCTGCTCGTCGTCGCGCAGCAGCTGGCATTTCATCTCCTCCAGCGTCACCGCCGTGCCTGCGTACAGCAAGGGCGGCGTGCCATCCGAGTAGTCGAGCGTGGCGAAGCTCGGGCCGCGCCGGAAGTCGGCCACGCGCGCTTCCCAGCCTTCTCCGACACGGAAGGGCAGCTCGCCCTGGCCGCCGGTGCACCTGGCCACGCGCTTGTCGGAAGCCACGTAAGGGCCGAAGCCGACGTCATACTGGTGCGTGACCCGGACAGCCTCGAACGCGGGCCAGCCGGTTCCGAGCTCGCGCTTCGTGGTCATCACGTACTGGCCGGAGACGTCCCCCAACCACCCGTCAAGGCCGTCGTCGAACAGCACATACCACTCGTTCCACATGCCGGCGTCATAGCGCAGCTGGATGCGGCCCACGACCGTGAAGCCGCGGCCGCCGTGCACGCCGGCCGTGCCGATCTGGATGCGCGAATAGTCTTCCAGCACCTCGGACATCTTGCCGAGGTCGCGCACCGCATCGAGCTCCTTCACGACGGTCGCGCGGCAGTACTCGCACACCGCCAGGACCGAGGCGTGCGAGCGATAGCTGACCGGTGCGCCGCAGGAAGGACAGGAAACGGTCTGCATCAGCCGATCAGCTTCTTGAGCAGCTCGGCCTTGGTGCTGTCGTAGTCGCCCTGCGAAATCAGGCCTTTGTCGAGCAGGCCCTTGAGCTTGGCGAGGCGGTCTTCGATCGACTCGCTCGCGGCCGGCACCGCGGCCGGTTGCGGCTGCGTGGCGACGCCCGGGGCGAACGCCCCCTGCATGCCCTGCGCCATGGCCTGGCCGATGGCGATGCCGGCGCCGGCGCCGGCGCCGATGCCGGCGATGCCGCCTTCGTTCTGGGCCGCCAGAGGGATGCTGCTGGCCACCTGGAACTGGGTGAAACCGCCCATCTTGTCGGCGCCCAGGCTGGCCTTCATGCCGGCCGAGATGCGCTCGTCGAGCGCCGCCTGCAGTTCTTCCGGCAGGCTGACGCTGCCGACGTTGAATTCGTCCAGCCCGATGCCGTAGCGGCCAAAAGCCGTGGCCAGGTCGCCGCGGATCTGCTGCGCCATCAGGGTCTGGTTGGCGGCCATGTCGAGGAAGGCGATCCTTGAGGCGCCCAGCGAGTTGGCCATGGTGGCCAGCATCAGGCCGCGCAGCTGGTCTTCGACTTCCTCGCGGGTGTAGACGGCGCGGGTGCCGCTGATCTCGGTGAAGAACAGGCGCGGGTCGGCGATGCGGTAAGAGTACATGCCGAAGGCGCGCACGCGGATCATGTCGAAATCCTTGTCGCGGATCGTCACCGGCTGCGGCGTGCCCCACTTGCGGCCGGTCTGCACGCGCGTACTGAAGAAGTACACGTCCGACTTGAACGGGGAGGCGAACAGCTTGTCCCAGTTCTTCAGGTTGGTCAGCACCGGCAGGGTCGATGTGGTCAGGCGGTGCGTGCCCGGTCCGAACACGTCGGCCACGCGGCCCTCGTCCACGAACACGGCGACCTGCGACTCGCGCACGACCAGGGTGGCGCCGTTCTGGATTTCGTAATCCTCCATCGGATGGCGCCAGGCCAGCACGCCTTCGCCTTCCTCGTTCCACTGCAGGACGTCGAGAAACTGCTTCTTGATGAATGAGCCGAGAGACATGGTGGTTCCTCTTTATGCGCGTTGAATGAAGCCTGGTGAAATCACGAGATGCTGCCGGCGTTGACCAGGCCGATCGACAGCGAGATCGATCCCAGCAGGATGCCGAAACCGACGTTGTTGTGCTCGATCTGGTCCTTCGACATGCGCAGCAGGCGCGTGGCGATGACGAACACCAGCACCTGGATGAGCATGGCCAGCGCGGCCCAGCCGCAGAATTCGTAGTAGTTATCGGTGTGCATCAGCGCCGAGGCGATCGTCACCGAAAAGCCGAGCAGGGTGCCGCCCAGCGAGACGGCGGCGGCGCAGTTCCCCTGGCGGATGAGCAGTACTTCGTCGTAAGGCGTGACCCGCGTGTACACCACAAAAAATGCCAGAACCAGCGCGATTGCCGTCGCAAGATGCAGCACATAGTTTAGGATGGCGGGCACAAGCTTCTCCAAAGAAAGTAATCAAGATTGCAGCAGCGATCTTAGAACAAATTTGTTTCATGACCAAAAAAATTCTGATCCTGTCGGTATTTGTTGTCGCTTCCTGCGGACTTGCTTACGAACTGATTGCCGGTGCATTGTCCAGCTACCTGCTGGGCGACTCGGTCCTGCAGTTTTCCACCATCATCGGCTGCTACCTGTTCGCCATGGGTGTCGGCGCCCACTTCTCGAAGTATGTGCGCGACGAGGACGTGCTGTCCCGCTTCATCGACATCGAACTGGCCGTCGGCCTGATCGGCGGGGTCTCGGCGGCGGTGCTGTTCATGACCTTCACCTGGATGGGCGCGCCCTTCCGCACGGTGCTCTACGTCACCGTGTTCCTGATCGGCGCCATGGTCGGCATGGAAGTGCCCCTGGTAATGCGCGCCCTGAACGAGCGCCGTACCGAGTTCGCCGAGATCGTCAGCCGCGTGCTCACCTTCGATTACCTTGGCGCGCTGGCGGTGTCGCTGCTGTTCCCGCTGGTGCTGGCGCCCCATCTCGGGCTGGTGCGCACCGGTTTCCTGTTCGGGATGCTCAACGTGGGTGTGGCGATGTGGACCCTGTACGTGTTCCGCCATGAGCTGGAACACCTGCGCGGCAAGGCGATCCGCGCCAGCGCCGTGCTGTTCACCCTGGTGCTGGGCTTCGGCTTCTCGGACCGGATGGTGGAGTGGGGCGAGCACGGCCTGTTCGGCGACGACGTCGTGTACTCGACCACCACGCCCTACCAGCGCCTGGTGATCACGCGCTGGAAGGACGACCTGCGCCTGTACATCAACGGCAACCTGCAGTTTTCCTCGCGCGACGAGTACCGCTACCACGAAGCGCTGGTGCACCCGGCGATGCAGTCGCTGCCCTGGGCCAGGCGCGTGCTGGTGCTGGGCGGCGGCGACGGCCTGGCGCTGCGTGAAGTGCTGCGCTACCCGCAGGTGGAAGAGGTGACCCTGGTCGACCTGGACCCGGCCATGACCCAGGCCTTCGCGACCCGTCCGGAACTGGTCAAGCTGAATGCCGGCGCGCTGCAGGACAAGCGCGTGAAGATCGTCAATGCCGATGCCGGCATCTGGCTGCAAAGGCAGGCCGGCATGTACGACGTGGCCATCGTCGACTTTCCCGATCCGTCCAGCTTCGCCCTCGGCAAGCTGTACTCGGTGCCCTTCTACGGCATGCTGCGCAAGCACGTCGCGGCCAATGGCCTGATCGCGGTGCAGTCGACCTCGCCCTTCTTCGCGCCGAACGCCTACTGGACCATCGAGGCGACGCTGCGCGAAGTCGGGCTCAAGACCTGGCCCTATCACCTGTATGTGCCATCCTTCGGCGAGTGGGGCTTCATCATGGCCTCGCCCCAGGGCCGCTTCGTGCCGCCGACCTCGTACCGCCTGCCGATGCGCTACCTGACCGGCGAGACCACCCGCGCCATGTTCGACTGGCCGCCCGACATGCCGCGCCGCCAGATGGTGCCGAACCGCCTGGACACCCAGTCGCTGGTGCGCGAGTTCGAGGAAGACTGGAACCAGGTGATCCGCTGATGGACCGCCGTTCCTTCCTGCTGACGGCGGCGGGCGCCGGCGCGGCCGGGCTGGCCACCAGCGCCGGCTTCATGCGCTGGCAAGAGATCACGCCCGCCGTGCACACGCCGGGCAGGGCGGAAGGACACTTCCTGCGCGATCGCGGGCAGCTGCCGCCGCCGTCGGAAACCGTCGAGACCGATGTGGTGATCCTCGGTTCCGGCATTGCCGGCCTGAGCGCCGCGTGGAAGCTGGGTCGCCTCGGCCATGACGATTTCCTGCTGCTCGACGGGCCTGAAGCCTTCGGCAACGCCGCAGGCAGCCGCTATGGCGACCTGTCCTGCCCGACGGGCGCGCACTACCTGCCGCTGCCCGGTCCGGAATCGACCCATGTGCGCGAGATGCTGGCGGACCTCGGCATCCTGCTGCGCGACGCGGACCAGGACAAGCCCTATTACGACGAGCGCTTTATCCTGCACGGGCCGGAGGAACGCCTGCTGCGCGGTGGCGTCTGGCACGAGGGGCTGGTCCCCACGGACGCTTCGGATGCGGCCGAGCACAAGGCCTTCTTCGATGAGATGGCGCGCTTGCGCCATGTACGCGACAAGGATGGACGGCGCGCTTTCGCGTTCCCGCTGGCCTTGTCCTCGAGCGATCCGGCGTTTGCGGCACTGGACCGCGTCAGCTTCGCGCAGTGGCTGGGCGAGCAGGGCTATCGTTCGGCCACGCTGCGCTGGTACCTCGACTACTGCTGCCGCGACGACTACGGCGCGGGCATCGAGCGCGTGTCCGCCTGGGCCGGTATTCATTACTTTGCCGGGCGCTGGGGGCTGGCGGCGAATGCGGAGGAGAACGCGCTGCTGACCTGGCCCGGTGGACTGGCGCCGCTGGCCGAGGCATTGGCGGCGAAGGCGGGACCGCGCCGTCGTTCCGGGAGCGCTGCCTCCGTGCGCGAAGTGGATGGGAAGGTCGAGGCGCTTTGTTTCGTGCTGGAGCAGGGCAAGCCGCGTACTTTCCTGGTGCGGGCGCGTCGCGCGATCTGCGCCATGCCGCTGTTCGTCGCCAGCCGGGTTGTCGAGGGCATCGAGCGCTATGGCTTCGATCCGCGCCGGCATCTGCCGGACTACGCGCCCTGGATGGTGTCGAACTTCCTGATGCGCGACTTCCCGCGCGAGCTGCCCGAGGCCCAGCTGGCCTGGGACAACGTGGTCTACAGGGGCAGGGGACTCGGCTACGTTGTCTCGACCCACCAGGACATCCGTTCGCGCCCGCCCGAGAAGACCGTGTTCACGGCCTATACGGCGCTGTCGGGGCGCACGCCAGGGGAAGCGCGCCGATGGCTGCAATCGGCCAGTCCGGACGCGCTGCTGGAACTGGCCGCAAGCGACCTGAAGGAAGCCTACGGCTGGGCCTTTGCCCCCTGTGTCGAGCGCGTGGACATCACGCTGCGCGCGCATGCGATGGCGGTGCCGCAACCTGGCTTTCGCGCAAACGCCGGCCTGGCGGCGCTGCGCGAGGCGGATGGCCCGCTGCTGTTTGCCCATGCCGACCTGTCCGGGCTGTCGGTGTTCGAAGAGGCCGCGTGGTGGGGCTGCCTGGCGGCCGGCAGGGCTGCGCGCGTGCCCGCCTAGGCCGGCATGCGGCGGCGCCACCCGGCCGCCAGGAGGATGGCCAATCCCAGCGGCAGCACCTGCAGGGCGCGCGCTTCCGGCACCGGACTGATCGACAATGAAAAGCTGTCCACCGTCCCGTACCATTGGGCGATGCGTTCGCCGCCCATGAGCATGTTGATGACCAGGCTGGCCCGGTCGGGATCGGTTACCGTGAAGGCCTGGGGAACGAAATCCAGCGATCCAGGAAAGGAGCCTCTTGGCGTGCTCAGCGAGATGCCTCCGTCCGCCCCGTAGTTGTCGCGGGTGAGCAGGAAGCGGAAGTCGTGCGAGAACGTGTCGCCGGTATTGAGGATGGAACTGCCGGGAGACATTCTTCCCGAGGTCTGGCCCATGCCGGGATCCCAGGCGTCCGACCAGACTTCGGTCCGCCCGTTGTAGCTCAGGGTGAAGGTCGCAGGACCGTATTCGCTGAACACGATGTCCCCGGACTGGCGCCCGACCGACGCCGGCCGCAGCTCGGAAGCGAAGTCCAGCGAGTAGGCGTATCCCGGGGAGCCGGGAAGATACAGCGTCCCGGTCGCGCGGCTGGTGACGACCAGGGTGTCGGCCGCGCCGGCCAGCAGGGGAAAGGCGACGAGCAATGTGCAGACGAAGCGGGCGAACATGGTGCACCTCCAGACGGTGGACCGGTCCAGTATAGCGAGGCTGTTCCGCTGCGTACGGGCTTTGTCAGGCGTACACAACTCGACCGTTCCGACGACGACCGGCGCTAGGCGGCGCCTTCCGGCTCCAGCAGCTTGGCCGTGACCAGGTCGCGCTCGTGGTCGACGATACCGGCGACCAGGCGCGCGTCCAGCCCCATCGCCTCCAGCACGAAGGCCGACAGCTGCAGGCTCGCTTCCAGTGTTTCCGGCACCACCACGCTGGCGCCGGCCAGGCGCAGGGCGCGCGCGTGTTTCTCGTCGCGCGAACGCACGAACAGGCGCGCATGCGGGAACTCGCGGCGGATGCCGCGCACCGCCTGCATGCTCGACGCCGGATGGTCCATGGTCAGCACGATCGCCGGCGCTTCGTCGGCATGCACGCGGCGCAGCAGCTCGGGGCGCGCGGCATTGCCGAAGTAGACCGGCTGGCCTTCCGCATGCAGCTTCGAGACCAGCTTGGCGTCGCATTCGAAGGCCACGAAGGGAATGTTCTGCTCGCCCAACAGCTTGCCCAGCTGCTGGCCCACGCGGCCGAAGCCGGCGATGATGACGCGGCCGCGCGCCGAGCCCAGGGCCCCGGTGTCGGCCTGTGCCGCATGTTCGTTGCGCGCGTGTTCGCCGCGCTCGCCGATGGCGCGTCCCAGACGCGCCAGCAGGGGCGTGACGAACAGCGACAGGCCGACCACCAGCATGACCTGCCCGCCGAGCGCCGGGTCGAGCACCCGCGCGCTCATGGCGTAGCCGATCGCCACAAAAGCGAATTCGCCGCCCTGGCCCAGCAGCAGGCCGCCTTCCAGCGCGCGGCTCCAGGGCTGGCCGCCGATGCGCAGCAGGCTTGCCGTCACCAGCGCCTTGATCAGCACCAGCCCGGCCAGCGAGGCGGCCAGCAGCAGGGGCGCCGCCAGGATCTGGCGGGTGTCGATGCTCATCCCGACGGTCATGAAGAACAGGCCCATGAGCAGGCCCTTGAAGGGCTCGACCATCAGTTCGACTTCGTGCTTGAACTCGGTCTCGGCCAGCAGCAGGCCGGCGATCATCGCCCCCAGCGCCATCGACAGGCCGGCGGCGGCCGACAGGCCGGCGATGCCGAAGGTGCTCAGCAGGATCAGCGCCATGAACACGTCCGGCTGGCGGTGCTCGGCAAACGCGCGGAACAGCTTGTGGACGACCCGCCCGCCGACCAGGTAGATCAGGGTGATGGCGATGCCGGCCTTCAGCAGGGTGGTGAGCGCCAGGACCGCGACGCTGTCGCCGCCGCTGCCGCTGCCGAGGGCGCCGATCAGGAGCAGGATCGGCACCACCGCAAGGTCCTGCAGCATCAGGATGGCGAAGGCGGCCTGGCCGAGCGGGGAACCGGTGGCTCCCTGCTGGGCCAGCAGCTGCATCACGACCGCGGTGGAGGACAGCGACAGCACCAGGCCGACGACCAGGGCCGCCTGCGCGTCGAGGCCGTAGGCCAGCAGCAGGACGCCGCCGAGCAGCGCCGCGCTGGCCAGCACCTGCGCGGTGCCGGCGCCGAACACCCAGCGCCGCATCGCCCACAGGCGCGCCGCCGAGAGTTCGAGGCCGATCATGAACATCAGGAACAGCACGCCGATCTCGGCGAGCGCCGCAATGCCCTGGTCGCGCGGGAAGGTGAGGAAGGCCAGCCAGGGGACCTCGCCGGCCAGCAGGCCCAGGCCGAAGGGGCCGACCAGGGTGCCGACGGCGAGGAAGCCGATCACCTGGTTGATGCGCAGGCGCTGCAGGATGGGAATCAGGATGCCCGAGAGGATCAGGAAGAGGAGGATCTCCCGCAGGAAGGGGAATGCGTGTTGCTCTTGCACGATGGGTGGGCGGTGGCGTTGTTGTTTGCCCGGGATTGTAGCGTGGGAGTGGGGGTGTCAGTACAGTGGCAGAGCATAGAGAACTTGGGTTCCCGCGAAGGCGGGAACCCAATTTGACGTTTGCTAGCGCAGAGCGAACGCCTCAGCAATTCCCCGCCTGCACCGCCTCCGGCGGCGTCTCCTCCTGCTGCCGGTGCCCGCTGGCCACCGGCTGGCGGCTTTCGGCGGTGTGCTGGAGTTCCTCGATCTCCGGATCGTGCACGTTGCGCAGTTCGAGGTAGCGGTCGAGCGCCTGGTCGAGGCGCGGCAGCAGGATGCCGCGCTCGCTCGTCAAGGCGCAGTAGGCCGGGCGCGGGGCCGGATAGACGATCGATCGCGCTTCCAGCCGGCTGGCATCCACGCCGGCCCGCTCGGCTGCCTTCAGGGCCAGTTCCGCCCAGGTCAGCTCGCCGCCGTTGGCCAGGTGCCAGATGCCGGCCTCGCGGTCGATCGCCAGGTCCAGGCAGGCGTGCACCAGGTCCGGCACGTAGGTCGGCGTGATCGTCAGATCGTTCGAGGCCACGAAGGGCTCGCCGCGCTCGAGCGCGTTCAGCGCCAGGGTGACGAAGTTGTACTGGTCCCAGGGGCCGAAGAAGGCACTGGTGCGCACCACCAGCGCGCCGGGGTGTTCGTCCAGCACCGCCACCTCGGCCTCGGCCTTGCTGCGGCCATAGACGTTCAGCGGGGCCACCGGGTCCGACTCCACATAGGGGCGGCTTTGCTTGCCGTCGAATACCAGGTCGCTCGAGAAGGTGGTCAGGTGGATGCCGTGGCGCGCGCAGGCGGCGGCCAGGATCGCCGCGCCGGCGGTGTTCTCGCGCAGGCAGCGCTCGGCTTCATTCTCGGCATCGTCCACGCGCACGTAGCCGCAGGTATTGATGACCGCCCAGGGCTGGTGCTCGGCCAG
The DNA here is from genome assembly GCF_002454935.1 of Massilia sp. UBA6681. NCBI lineage: Bacteria > Pseudomonadati > Pseudomonadota > Betaproteobacteria > Burkholderiales > Oxalobacteraceae > Massilia > Massilia sp. UBA6681. The sequence continues at coordinate 29,717 of NZ_DKJX01000056.1, read as the reverse complement.
GGCACGCTCGACCGAGCCGGCGTCGGCGATGTCCATCTCCTTGCGCGACAGCAGGCGGTAGGACAGGTTGCGCTTGCGGCAGACGCGCGCAAAGGCGCGGCCCAGGGTGCCGGTGGCGCCCAGGATCAGGATCGGGGCGGCGCTTGTTCCCACCAGGCGGTGGCCGTCGGCCGAGATCGAGGTGAGCGCCGCGGGCGTGGCCACAGGCGGGTGGCACAGGAAGCGGCCCTGGCGGCGCCACCAGCCCTGGCCGCGCAGCACCGGGTGCGACAGCGGCTTGCTAGATGCCAGTTCCTGCATCATCCGCGCCAGCGCGGTCGGGCGCGGCATCGGCGAGCGCACGTCGAAGGGGCCCGGCTCGTAGTAGCCCTTGTTCTGGGTAACCAGGCTGTTCCAGTCGAAGGAGCCGAGCAGCGACCAGACGGTGACGGCGCGCACGTCGACGCCGTTCTGCTGCGACTGCTGGGCCGCTTCCCAGATCTCGAGCAGCCAGCGCAGCTGGTCTTCGCGGTTGGCGTCGATGTGGGCTTCGGTGATGGCCAGCGGGATGCCGTAGCGGTCCCAGGTCTCAAGCAGCAGCGGGGCGATGCCCGGCGTCGGCGTGGCCAGCACGCGCGAGGCCTCGATGTCGGCGCAAGGGATGCCGTCGGCCACGCCGCGGTGGTGCTCGGGGAAGCGCTCGGGACGGTGATCCAGCCAGCGCTCGGAGGTGACGTAGTAGTTGACGCCCATGATGTCGGGCGGACAGGGGTTCTCGCGGAACCACAGGAATTCTTCGGCCGCGATGCCGGTCCTGGTCAGGTATTTCCACAGCTTGTGGTTTTCATCGACCATGCCGCACAGCAGGTCCCAGGCCAGCCAGCGGCGTTCGTTGTAGAACTCGGCGACGTGGCTGAGTTCCGGCGTGCCGTAGGTCTTGCCGAGGTCGTCGGTCTGGACCAGCTTGGCGTTCGGGTTGACGGCGCGGATCGCGCGCATCGACAGCACCACGGCGCGGCACTGGACCAGCAGGGCTTCGATGAAGGTGCGGTCGTCGCGGCCGTGCGGGTACCAGACGCCGTACAGGCCGGCGAAGCGGGCGGTGGTGCAGGGCTCGTTGACCGGGGTGTAGTACTCGAGCCACGGATAGCGCGCGGCCACCGCGCCGGCATATTCGGCCAGGCGTTCGGCGAAGGCCGGATCGACCAGGCTGGTGTCGCGCGGACCGCTGCCGTGGTGGACCAGGCCGGCGATCGGCGTCACGCCGGCTTCGCGCAGGGCGTTCAGGCGCTCGTCGGCCCAGCTCCAGTCGGCGCTGGCCAGGCCCTCGGGCGCGGTGCGTTCCCATAGCACGGGATAGCGGATTGCGCGGATGCCGGTGGACGCGAAGCGCTTGATGTCGCAGGCGCGGCCGTGATGGCCGTTGCGCTCGAGCTGGCTGAAATACTCGTCGCGGACACGGTTGACCGTGCATTCGAGGCCGCCCCAGAGTTCCAGGGGACGGATTTGGCTGTTCGTGCTCTTTTGTGGATTCATCAGTTTCACCAAATATTAATTTTCTAACAACAAGTTCCCTACAGCTCGGCGTCCCAGGCAAGAAATCGTCGAAAGGGGAGAGCCGGCCGCAGGCCAGGGACTCGGTAGCGGTTGACATCCTTGCGCCAACCTGCAACCATGCGGTCCATGAATTTTCCGAAAGCACATCACTTTTTGTTGACCTGGTGGCGCCGCTTCCATCGCGTGCGGCCACAGGAATGATGTGCATTTCGACTAACGCCGCCTCGATCCGGGTGGCGTTTTCGCATCCAGCGCAGGAGGATCGGGGCAATAACAAGGAAACCCGATGAGCTCCCCAACCCCGAACACTTCCACGCCTATCATCCTCACCGGCGACCGGCCTACCGGTCCGCTGCACCTCGGCCACTTCGTCGGCAGCCTGCGCAACCGCGTCGAGTACCAGAATACCTACCGCCAGTTCGTCATGCTCGCAGACGCCCAGGCGCTGACCGACAACATGGATGACATCGGTAAGGTACACCGGAACGTGGTGGAAGTGGCGCTCGATTACCTCGCCTGCGGCATCGATCCGGCCCGCACGACCATCCTGATCCAGTCGCAGATCCCGGAACTGACCGAGCTCACCTTCTACTACCTGAACCTGGTGACCGTGGCGCGCCTCGAGCGCAACCCGACCGTGAAGCAGGAGATCATCCTGCGCGGCTTCGAGCGCGACATCCCGGCCGGCTTCCTGACCTACCCGGCCAGCCAGGCCGCCGACATCACCGCCTTCAAGGCCAGCGTGGTGCCGGTGGGCGAGGACCAGATCCCGATGATCGAGCAGTGCAACGAGATCGTGCGCAGGTTCAACCGTACCTACAGCCCGGAAAAGGACATCCTGGTCGAGTGCAAGGCGATCGTGCCGGAAGTCGGCCGCCTGCCGGGCATCGACGGCCGTGCCAAGATGAGCAAGTCGCTCGGCAACACCATCAACCTGGGCGCCAGCGCCGACGAGATCCGCGCCGCGGTCAAGCAGGTGTATACCGACCCGCTGCACCTGAAGGTGTCCGACCCGGGCCACCTGGAGGGCAACGTCGCCTTCATCTACCTCGATGCCTTCGATACCGACAAGGAAGGCCTGGCCGAGATGAAGGCCCACTACACCCGCGGCGGGCTGGGCGACAGCGTGGTCAAGAAGCGCCTGGAAGGCATCCTGCAGGAGCTGCTGGCGCCGATCCGCGCACGCCGCGAAGAGTTTGCCAAGGACCGCGGCCAGGTGCTGCAGATCCTCAAGGAAGGCACCATGCGGGCGCGTGAAGTGGCGGCGCAGACCACCGACGAAGTGAAGAAGGCGCTGGGCCTGTCCTACTTCTGATCCTCCGCGGTATCGTGTGCCGGTACCCCGGGTATCGGCACACCTCTCCCTTGCGGCCGGCACTGGCCCGCGACTCCCTCCAGTGGCACGCTTGCGCCATCACCGTCACTGGAGGACTGTTTCATGAGCAAAGGCCTGCGCCTGACCGAACAATGGATGCAACGTGCCCTGTGGCTGGTCGCGTTCGCGTTCGCCGCCTTCCTGATCGGCCTGGGCGGCAAAGTCGTCGATAACCTGTGGGACGTCGAGCGGCCCCTGAGCATCGAGCAGTTCATGGACCGCAACGCGGTCGATGCCCTGCGCGCCGGCCAGGAAGCGGCGCGGGCCCGGCGCGAGAGCGCCCAGCTCGACCTGGAGCAGGCCACCCAGCAGCACGAGGTGGCGCGCGCGAACACCCGTTCGGCGCGCGAGACCTTCGATAACTGGCTGGCCACGCGCCGCGCGACCGCGCGTCCGGACCAGGATCCCGAGCTGCTCGAACGTACCCGCGGACTGGACAAGCTGGAGGCCGACGAGCGCCGCGCGCTGGCGGCCGTCCAGGCCCAGCAGCAGGCCCTGCTGGACGCCGACCAGGCCCTGCAGCGCGCGCAGATGCGCTGGGAGCGCATGGAAAGGCCGGCGCGGGCCGCCTACGAGAAGGCGGCCACGTCCAAGGAACTGCGGGTCTTCCTGTACCGCCTGGCCCTGACCCTGCCGCTCCTGGTGCTGGCCGGCTGGCTGTTCGCGCGCAAGCGCCAGAGCCAGTACTGGCCCTTCGTGTGGGGATTCATCTTCTTCGCACTGTTCGCCTTCTTCTTCGAACTCGTGCCTTACCTGCCGAGCTATGGCGGCTACGTGCGCTACCTGGTCGGCATCGCCGTCACCGTGCTGGTGGGACGTTACGCGATCGTCTCGCTGCAGCACTACCTGGCGCGCCAGCGGCAGGCCGAAGCGCTGCCGGACGTGCAGCGCCGCCAGACCCTGCGCTACGACGCCGCCCTTGCCCGGCTGGGCAAGGGCGTGTGTCCGGGATGCGAGCGGCCGGTCGACCTGAAGGATGCGAGCGTCGACTTCTGCCCGCACTGCGGCATCGGCCTGTTCGACCGCTGCGGCTGCTGCAGCAGCCGCAAGAATGCCTTCGCCCGCTTCTGTTTTTCGTGCGGGACGGCGGCGAATACGTCATTGGCCGATTAGGACTATCCGATTGCAGAGGGCGATTTTCGTAGGGTGGGCGGCTTGTCCGCCCACGCGGTGAATGTTGGCAGCGAGATCATCCGGTACCTGAGCGGAGCCTTTGCCTATCCCCGCGTGGGGGGGGGNNAAGCCGGGCTTAGTCGCGCAGGTCGGCCGGCACCTTGCCGCCGTTGGCCGCCAGCTTGTTCATGACCTGGCGGTGCAGCCAGATGTTCATCGAGGCCGAGTCGCTGGTGTCGCCGGTGTAGTGCAGCTCGGCGGCCAGTTCCTTGCGGGCCTGCAGGCTGCTGTCCAGGCCGAGCAGCTTGAGCAGGTCGACGATCGAGCTGCGCCAGTTCAGCTGCTGGCCCGACGACTTCTGCATGGTGGTCAGGATTTCCTCGACGTCGACCTGGTCCATCATGGCCGGCGCGGCCTGCGGCTGGGCCTGAGGCTGTGCTTGCGGCTGCGCCTGGGGCTGGGGAGCAGCCTGTGGCTGGGCCTGTGGCGCCGGGGCCTGGGCCTGCGCTTGCGGGCCCTTGTTGGCGGCGTGCGCCTTCGGGAAGATCTTGCCAAAAATATTGCTCAGGATGCCCATGTCATCTCCTTGGTGAATGGTGGATTGGGAACGCATGCGTTGTGCCACGTGGCCGAGCGCGAGCGCCAGCGCGGCGCCGCCGATCGCCTTGACCAGGGTCGGGTGTTCGGCATAGAAGGCGCTCATGCGGTCGACGATGCCGGGATTCTGCTGCTCGGCTTGTTCAGCCAGCTCGCGCACCTGCTCGGGGGAGACCTGCGAGGCCTGTTCCGGCGTTACTTTGCCGCCGCCGAACAGCTTGCCGAACACGCCGCCTGCCACCGAGGACAGCTGTGCCGGGTTCAGGGAACCCAGCAGCTGGTTCAGCATGCCGGCGCGGCCGTTCGCATCGCTTTGCCCGAACAGCTGGCTGACGACCTGCGGGAAGGGTGGGGTCTGGTCGGAACGCAGGGCATTGGCGACGCCTTCGGCGACCGTTGCGCGCGGCGCGCTCTGGGCCACGCGGTCGAAATCGTCGGCCGCCCGGTCCTGGTTGCCGCCGCCCAGATACTGCGATAACAGATTGCCCAAATCAAATGCCATATTCGTTCTCCTGACTGCATACGGTTGAATAGCAAGCGTAGGCGTTTTGCCAATGCTTGCTCTGTTCGCTATTCAACGGTGAAGCGCCATGGATCACTGGCGGCGCATGTTTTGCGCCATATGGCCCAGTGCGATGGCAAGGGCGGCGCCGCCGATCGCCTTGACCAGGGTCGGGTTCTGGGCATAGAAGTCGCCCATGCGGTCGACGATGCTCGGGTTTTCCTGCTCGGCCTTTTCGGCCAGTTCGCGCACCTCTTCGGGCGAGACCTGCGAGGCCTGCTCCGGGGTGACCTGGGTGGGTGCATGGCCCCCGCCAAAGATGCTGCCCAGGCCTCCAAGGCCACCTTGGCCGCCGGCCCGGCTGGCGAGCTGGGACAGCACGGCCGGGCCCAGTGTGGCCAGCAGCTGGTTCAGCATGCCGGCGCGCTGGTTCGGATTGCTCTGCCCGAACATCTGGCTCACCATCTGCGGGAAGGGCGGGGTCTGGTCGGAGCGCAGGGCCCCGGTCACGCCGCGCGCCAGCACGTCGGGCGGCGCGTTCGAGGCCACCCGGTCGAAGTCGTCGTTGGCCTGGTGGGGGTTGCCGCCGCCGGCGCCGCCGCCCAGGTACTGGTTCAGAAGACTGCCAAGATCGAAAGCCATCTCGTACTCCTTGCTGTGACACGTAGAAGATCAAGGGTAGGCGTTTCGACATCGCGCCCTCTGTTCGTTATCCCACGGTCACCGGCCAAAAGCAGTATTTCCTTTCCATGTAGACACCAAGGTATTTGCCGGGGTAAGCTCACCGTATGCCTTACCTGCCGCTCCTGCTGTTTGCTGTCCTGTACGCCGCTGCCACCTGGAAGTGGGACCTGCCGCTGCAGGTCGGCGCCGCCTACCTGGCGATGAGCCTGAGCTGTTTCGTGGCCTACGCGATCGACAAGTCGGCGGCACGCAAGGGCAACTGGCGCACGCCGGAGTCGACCCTGCTGCTGCTCGGCCTGGTCGGCGGCTGGCCAGGCGCCGTACTGGCGCAGCAATGGTTGCGGCACAAGACGTCGAAGACCTCGTTCCAGTGGAAGTTTTACCTGACCGTCGTGCTGAACCTCGTACTCTTCCTGTACCTGTCACGGCAGCTCGGCATACCGGCAGTTTCCTGATTCCTGCAAAAGGAGGTGGGCATGTGGCGATATCCCCGGATCCTGGCGCATCGCGGCGGCGGCAGCCTGGCGCCCGAAAACACCTTGGCCGGCTTGCAGCGCGGCATCGACTTCGGTTTCCGCGCCATCGAGTTCGACGTGATGCTGGCGCGCGACGGCGTGCCGGTGGTGATGCACGACCCCTACCTCGGCCGCACCGTGAGCGGCGCCGGCCACGTGTTCGACTACGATGCGCATGAGCTGGCGCGGATGGATGCCGGCAGCTGGTTCGGCGCCGACTACCGCGGCGAGCCGGTGCCCCTGTTCGTCGAGTTCGCGCAGTACTGCAAGGCGCAGGGCATCTGGATGAACATCGAAGTCAAGCCGGCGCGCGGCTTCGACCGCGAGACCGGCGAGACCGTGGCGCGCATCACCCGCGCCATGTTCGCGGACGAGATCGCGGAAGGCAGGCTGGAGCGCGTGCCGCTGCTGTCCTCGTTCAGCCTGGCGGCCCTGGAAAGCGCGCGCGACGCTGCCCCCGACCTGCCGCGCGCCTTCCTGATGAGCGAGCTGCCGCCTGGCTGGGAACCGCTGGCGCGCTCGGTCGAGGCGGTGGCGATCCACGCCAACCACAAGCACCTGACCCCGGCGCTGGCCAAGACCGTGCGCGATGCCGGCTTCGGCCTGTTCTGCTACACCGTCAACGAGCCGGTGCGGGCGCGCGAGCTGCTGGACTGGGGCGTTGAGGCCTTCTGTACCGACCGCATCGATTTGATCGGTCCCAGGCTGGCTTAGCTTGCAGGCCGGATCGATATAAATATTTTAAGAACACCCCTTCAGGAAATTGACCGGTTGTCGATAAAGGCTGACAACTGCCAAAACGGATGACTTCATGTCATTGTCAATCAATAATAATTCGCTGTCGCTGAATGCCCAGCGCAGCCTGCGCCTGCACCTCGCCGCGCAGGAAACGCTGCTCACGCGCCTCACGGCGGGCACGCGCATCGACAAGGCGGCCGACGACCCGGCGGGCCAGGCAATCGCCGCGCGCATGGATTCCAGCATGCGCGGCCTCAGCCAGGCCATGCGCGCCATCAGCGACGGCGGCTCGATGCTGCAGGTCGCGGACGGTGCGCTGGCGAACGTGATCGACAGCCTGCAGCGCCTGCGCGAGCTGGCGGTTGCCTCCGGCAACGGCAGTTACGGCAGCGGCGACCGCGCCAAGCTGCAGCAGGAGGCGATGGAAATCCTGAACCACATCAACCGGGTCGGGGCCGAGACCCAGTTCAACGGCGAGGCGCTGTTCTCGCAGGACCGGGTCAGCATCGGCGGCGAGGACGAGCAGAAGCGGGCGGTGCTCGACGGCCTCAAGACGGGCTGGCTGAGCGCCTCCGAGAAGATGGTCAAGGACCTGTTCGGGCTCGAGGCGGATGGCGTCAAGCTCAAGGTCAACCTGGTTTCCCCGGGCACGCCGAGCGGCGTGCTGGCCTGGGTGGCCGGCAGTGGCCCCGGCAAGCTCGACAACCTGTCGCTGAACATCGACATGGCCGACTTCGGCAGCGCCGCCACCGCGGACGGCGGCAGCGCGCCGATGTACAGCGACCGCATCATCGCGCACGAGATGGCGCATGCGATCATGGCGCGCACGATGAACTACGCGAACCTGCCGTCCTGGTTCAGGGAAGGTAGCGCCGAGTTGATCCACGGCGCCGACGAGCGCGTGCGCAGCGCGCTCGCCGGCACCGATGCCGCGACGATCGTCGGCAGCATCGGCGTCTCCGGCGGCACCTACGAATACGAGAGCGCCTACGTCGCCGCCCGTTTCCTGCACCAGCGCCTGAAGGACCAGGGGGTGGAAGGCGGAATGAAGGGGCTGATGCAGCACCTGAGCAGGAACCAGGGCGCAACCCTGAGTACCGCGCTCGATGCCGTCACGGGAGGGAAGATCGCGAGCGAGGCCGACTTCCTGATGGAATTCGGGGCGGACGGCGACGAATTCCTCTTGAACAAGATGAACCTGGCCAACCGCGACACCGGCGCCATCGGCGGCCTCGACGCCGACGGCGGACCCGAGTTCGACGCCCGCTCCGTGGTCGCGGACGCCGGCGACAACAATGCCGACGATGGCCTGGGCGGCTTCGTGGTCGAGTATCCGGAACTGGGCGGGCACACCGGCGTGCGCCGGGTGCAGGTGCAGGCCGGCGACAAGGCGGGCGACCTGATCGAGCTGCAGTTCGGCGCCATCAACGCCGCGGCGCTTGGGCTGGCCAAGCTGGACATGCAGCGCGGCGCGGTGGCCCTGCTGCATGTGGACGAGGCGCTGGCCTACGTGAACCAGCAGCGCGTGGTGGCGGGCGCCTCCAGCAACCGCCTCGACCTGGCGGCCGGCGCGCTGCAGGCGGGTTCCGCCAACATGGCGGCCGCGAAGGAGCGCATCGCGGGCGTCGACTACGCCGGCGCGGCGGCCGGGCTGACGCGCGCGCAAATCCTGCAGCAGGCGGCATCGGCGATGCTGGCGCAGGCGAACAGCCAGCCGCGCGCGGTGCTGTCGCTGTTGCGCTGAGCGGCGCGCCCGGCCGTCAATATCGGCCGGGCCGATACGGGCCAGCTACGCTATAATCGATTTTTTATAGCGCATGCTCCCTCATTCCGCCCTCACGACATGAAATCCTCCGAAATCCGCGAAAAGTTCCTCAAGTTCTTCGAGTCCAAAGGCCACACCATCGTCCGTTCCAGCCCGCTGGTGCCGGGCAACGACCCGACCATGCTGCTGACGAACAGCGGAATGGTGCAGTTCAAGGATGTGTTCCTGGGCCTGGATACGCGCCCGTACTCGCGCGCCACCACCGTGCAGCGCTGCGTGCGCGCCGGCGGCAAGCACAACGACCTGGAAAACGTCGGCTACACCGCGCGCCACCACACCTTCTTCGAAATGCTGGGTAACTTCAGCTTCGGCGACTATTTCAAGCGCGACGCGATCAACTACTGCTGGGAGCTGCTGACCAAGGTCTACATGCTGCCGGCCGAGAAGCTGACCGTCACCGTTTACTTCGAGGACGACGAGGCCTACGACATCTGGGCCAACGAGATCGGCGTGCCGAAAGAGCGCATCATCCGCATCGGCGACAACAAGGGCGCGCGCTACGCATCCGACAACTTCTGGCAGATGGCCGACACCGGCCCCTGCGGTCCGTGCACCGAAGTGTTCTACGACCATGGCGCCGACATCTGGGGCGGTCCTCCGGGCTCGCCGGAAGAAGACGGCGACCGCTTCATCGAGATCTGGAACCTGGTGTTCATGCAGTTCAACCGCGACGAATCGGGCACCCTGACCCCGCTGCCGAAACCGTCGATCGACACCGGCATGGGCATGGAGCGCCTGGCCGCCGTGCTGCAGCACGTGCACAGCAACTACGAGATCGACCTGTTCCAGGCGCTGATCAAGGCGGCTGCTCGTGAAACCGGCGCCACCGACCTGGAAAACAATTCGCTCAAGGTCATCGCCGACCACATCCGCGCCGCGTCCTTCCTGATCGTCGACGGCATCATCCCGAGCAGCGAAGGCCACGGCTACGTCCTGCGCCGCATCATTCGCCGCGCGCTGCGCCACGGCCACAAGCTGGGCCAGACCAAGCCCTTCTTCCACAAGCTGGTGGCGGACCTCGACATCGAGATGGGCGAAGCCTATCCGGAACTGCGCGAAGCAAAAGAGCGCGTGGCCCAGGTGCTCAAGACCGAGGAAGAGCGTTTCGGCGAAACCCTGGAAAACGGCATGAAGATCCTGGAAGCTCAACTCTCCAAGGACGCCAGGAACCTGGACGGCGCCACCGCCTTCACCCTGTACGACACCTACGGCTTCCCGCTCGACCTCACCGCCGACATCTGCCGCGAGCGCGGCGTGACGCTGGACGAGGAGGGCTTCGCCGCCGCCATGGAGCAGCAGAAGAAGACCGCGCGCGCCGCCGGCAAGTTCAAGATGGCCGCCAAGGTCGAGTATGCGGGCGAGAAGACCAAGTTCGTCGGCTACGACTCGCTGGCCCACAATACCCACGTGCTGGCCCTGTACGCCGAAGGCGTGTCGGTGCAGGAACTGCAGGCAGGCCAGGAAGGCATCGTGGTGCTCGATACCACCCCGTTCTACGCGGAGTCGGGCGGCCAGGTGGGCGACCAGGGCGTGATCCGCTCGGACGGCAAGCTGTTCGACGTCGAGGACACCCTGAAGATCCAGGCCGAAGTCTTCGGCCACCACGGCGTGCTGCGCGAAGGTTCGCTGAAAGTCGGCGACACCGTCGACGCGCAGGTCGACACCGTCAAGCGCGCGCGCACCATCCGCAACCACTCGGCGACCCACCTGATGCACAAGGCCCTGCGCGAAGTGCTGGGCAGCCACGTGCAGCAGAAAGGCTCGCTGGTCGATCCGGAGAAGACCCGTTTCGACTTCAGCCACGGCGCACCGCTGACCGCTGAGGAAATCGCCAAGGTCGAGATGATCGTCAACCGCGAGATCCTCGAGAACCACGCCACCCAGGCCCAGCACATGACGTTCGATGACGCCGTCAAGCACGGCGCGATGGCGCTGTTCGGCGAGAAGTACGGCGACACCGTGCGCGTACTGGACATCGGCTCGTCGAAGGAACTGTGCGGCGGCGTGCACGTCACCCGCACCGGCGACATCGGCCTGTTCAAGATCGTGTCGGAAGGCGGCGTGGCCGCCGGCATCCGCCGCGTCGAGGCCGTGACCGGCGAGGGCGCGCTGGCGCTGGTGCAGTCGATCAACCGCAAGCTGCAGGAAGCCGCGGGCGCCCTGAAGACCAGCCCGGACGAGCTGCCCTCGCGCATCGCCCAGGTGCAGGACCAGGTCAAGTCGCTGGAGAAGGAAGTGGCCGCGCTCAAGTCGAAGCTGGCCGCAGGGCAGGGCGACGAGCTGGTGACCAAGGCCGTCGACGTGAACGGCATCAAGGTGCTGGCCGCGACCATGGAAGGCGCCGACGTCACCGCGCTGCGCGAGACCATGGACAAGCTGAAGGACAAGCTGAAAACCGCCGCCATCGTGCTGGCCAGCGTGGCGGACGGCAAGGTCAGCCTGATCGCGGGCGTGACCAAGGATGCCACCGGCAAGGTGAAAGCCGGCGAACTGGTGAACTTCGTCGCCCAGCAGGTGGGCGGCAAGGGCGGCGGCCGTCCGGACATGGCGCAGGCCGGCGGTACCGATCCGGCAGGCCTGCCGCAGGCACTGGCCGGCGTGGCCGGCTGGGTGGGCGAGCGCGCATAAGCATTTCCTGACCATCCGGTAAAAAGCGCCGCCCTCGGGCGGCGTTTTTCATGTGCGGGTCGCAGCCAGTTCAATGCGCTTGCAATCCATCGGCGCAACCGCATTTACCATGTAGCGCACCATGGCGGTGCCGATCGGTTTCTTTGGTGACTTGCCATGGTGCGCAAGCATAGATAATTTCACAATCGGTTGCAGGCGTGCAACAATGTGTGACTATTTTGGTGCGCTGCGTCATACTGCCGAAAAGGGAGTAGTATTCGACTTCCGAGCACCATCTACTTTGCAGGCATGCGATGAGCGACACTACTATCGACATTGATACCATGGAATTCCAGAGAGACCTGGATGCGCGCGGACTGAACTGTCCGCTGCCGATCCTTAAAGCCAAGAAGGCACTCGCCGAGATGGAAAGCGGACAGGTGCTGCGCATCGTGGCAACCGATACCGGTTCCGTGCGCGACTTCCAGGCGTTCGCCAAGCAGACCGGCAACGCCCTGCTGGCCCACACCGTCGAAAACGGCGAATTCACCTTCCTGATGCGCCGCAAGTAATTCTAGCCGGCGGCGCTACAATGACGGGGCAGGCCTGCGCCAGCCCCGCATCCTTCTACCCGACAGCCTTAAGATCGTACTTTAGTCGAAATCCTCTAACTAAAAATCGCACGATCGTGCTTTAATTTCGACCTGAAGCCGAATTTCTCTTATAATCTAGGCCATTTTCGTCTGTCACCCATTCCATTTTCTAAAGGCACCCTATGAAAGTCCTGGTACCCGTCAAACGCGTGGTCGACTACAACGTCAAGGTCCGCGTCAAATCCGACGGCAGCGGCGTGGATATCGCCAACGTCAAAATGTCGATGAACCCGTTCGACGAGATCGCGCTGGAAGAAGCCACGCGCCTGAAGGAAGCCGGCAAGGTCACCGAAGTGGTGGCGGTGTCGGTGGGTGTGGCCCAGTGCCAGGAAACCCTGCGTACCGGCATGGCGATCGGCGCCGACCGCGGCATCCTGGTCGAGACCAGTGTCGAGACCGAGCCGCTGGCCGTGGCCAAGATCATGAAGGCGCTGGCCGACAAGGAACAGCCGCAGCTGATCATCCTGGGCAAGCAGGCGATCGACGACGATTCGAACCAGACCGGCCAGATGCTGGCTGCGCTGCTGGGCTGGCCGCAAGCCACCTTCGCATCGAAAGTGGTGCTGGAAGACGGTAAAGTCACCGTGACCCGCGAAGTAGACGGCGGCCTGGAAACCGTGGCCTTGACCCTGCCGGCCATCGTCACCACCGACCTGCGCCTGAACGAGCCGCGCTACGTGACGCTGCCGAACATCATGAAAGCCAAGAAGAAGCCGCTGGAAACCGTCAAGCCGGAAGACCTGGGCGTCGACGTGAGCCCGCGCCTGAAGACCCTGAAAGTCACCGAGCCGGCCAAGCGCTCGGCCGGCGTCAAGGTGCCGGACGTGGCGACCCTGGTGCAGAAGCTGCGCACCGAAGCCAAGGTTATCTAAACATACTTAGGAAAAGAACATGGTCGCACTCGTCATTGCAGAACACGACAACGGCTCCCTCAAGGGCGCTACCCACCACACCGTGACCGCGGCCGCCCAGTGTGGCGGCGAAGTCCACATCCTGGTCGCCGGCTCGGGCTGCGGCGCCGCCGCCGAAGCCGCCGCGCAAATCGCCGGCGTGAGCAAAGTGCTGGTCGCCGATGCGCCGCACTTCGCCGACGGCCTGGCCGAGAACGTCGCCGACCAGATCCTGGCGATCGCCGCAAGCTACTCGCACATCCTGGCCCCGGCCACCGCCTACGGCAAGAACATCCTGCCGCGCGTGGCCGCCAAGCTGGACGTGGCCCAGATCTCGGAAATCACCAAGGTCGAGTCCCCGGACACCTTCGAGCGCCCGATCTATGCCGGTAACGCCATCGCCACCGTCCAGTCGGGCGACCCGGTGAAGGTCATCACCGTGCGCGGCACCGCGTTCGACGCCGCCGCAAGCGGTGGTTCGGCTGCCGTGGAGCAGATCGCCGCCGTTGGCGACATGGGCAAGTCGGCTTTCGTCGGCCGCGAGCTGGCCAAGTCGGACCGTCCGGAACTGACCGCCGCCAAGATCATCGTGTCGGGCGGCCGCGGCATCGGCTCGGCCGAGAACTTCAAGCTGCTGGAACCCCTGGCCGACAAGCTGGGCGCCGCCATGGGCGCCTCGCGCGCCGCGGTCGACGCCGGTTTCGTGCCGAACGACTGGCAGGTCGGCCAGACCGGCAAGATCGTCGCCCCGACCCTGTACATCGCCGTCGGTATCTCGGGCGCGATCCAGCACCTGGCCGGCATGAAGGATTCGAAGACCATCGTCGCCATCAACAAGGATCCGGAAGCGCCGATCTTCTCGGTGGCCGACTACGGCCTGGTGGGCGACCTGTTCGAGGTCGTGCCGCAGCTGGTCAAGGAACTGGGCTAATCACCCCTAGCCGATTTTCCGTCGTTCCCGTGCAGTCACAAGCTGCGCCGGAACGACGTTTTCATATCAGGAGACAAAGGTGAGCTATCAAGCCCCGCTGAAAGACATGCAGTTCGTGGTGAACGAACTGGCGAATCTGGCCGAGATCAACCAGCTGCCTGGCTGCGAGGACGCGACCCCGGACACCGTGGATGCCGTGCTCGAAGAAAGCGCGAAGTTCTGCGGCGAAGTCATCGCGCCGCTGAACCATCCAGGGGACAAGGAGCCGAGCTTCTGGAAGGATGGGTCGGTCACCACCTCGAAGGGCTTCCGCGACGCCTTCCGCGCCTTCGCCGAAGGCGGCTGGCAGGGCATCCAGCATCCGAGCGAATTCGGCGGCCAGGGTCTGCCGAAGCTGGTCGCGACGCCGTGCATGGAGATGCTGCACGCCGCCAACCTGTCCTTCGCGCTGGCGCCGCTGCTGACCGACGGCGCCATCGAGGCGCTGCTCACCGCAGGGTCCGACGAGCAGAAGAAGCTGTTCCTGGAGCCGCTCATCAGCGGCAAGTGGACCGGCACCATGAACCTCACCGAGCCGCAGGCCGGTTCGGACCTGGCCGCCGTGCGCACCCGCGCCGAGCCGCAGGGCGACGGCACCTACAAGATCTTCGGCACCAAGATCTTCATCACCTACGGCGAGCACGACATGGCGGAGAACATCATCCACCTCGTGCTGGCGCGCACTCCGGACGCGCCAAGCGGCGTGAAGGGCATCTCGCTGTTCATCGTGCCGAAGTTCCTGGTGAACCTTGATGGCTCGCTGGGCGAGCGCAATGACGCGCACTGCGTCTCGATCGAACACAAGCTGGGCATCAAGGCCTCGCCGACCGCGGTGCTGCAGTTCGGCGACCACGGCGGCGCCATCGGCACCCTGGTGGGTGAAGAGAACCGCGGCCTCGAGTACATGTTCATCATGATGAACGCGGCCCGCTTCGGCGTCGGCATGCAGGGCGTCGGCCTGGCCGAACGCGCCTACCAGCAGGCCGTCGCGTTCGCCAAGGACCGGGTCCAGTCGCGCGAAGTGGCCGGCTCGCCGGGCCCGGTGGCCATCATCAACCACCCGGACGTGCGCCGCATGCTGATGTCGATGCGTTCCCAGACCGAGGCCGCGCGTGCGCTGGCCTACGTCGGCGCCGCCTTGTCCGACATCGCGCACAACCACCCTGACGGAGCGACCCGCAAGGCGAACCTGTCGGTCTACGAATACCTGGTCCCGATCATCAAGGGCTGGTCGACCGAGATGAGCGAGAACGTGGCGCGCGACGGCGTGCAGGTGCATGGCGGCATGGGCTTCATCGAAGAGACCGGCGCGGCCCAGCACTACCGCGACGCCAAGATCCTCACCATCTATGAAGGCACCACCGCGATCCAGGCCAACGACCTGGTGGGCCGCAAGACCGTGCGCGACGGCGGCGCCGTGGCGAAGTCGCTGATCGAGCAGGTGCGCGCGGTCGAGGCGCAGCTGGGTGAAGTCCAGGGCGAGGAATTTGCTGCGATCCGCCGCCGGCTGGCGGAAGGTGTCACCGCGCTGGAGCAGGTGGTCGACTTCGTCGTGGCCAACGCCAAATCGGACGTGCGCGCGGTGTTCGCCGGCAGCGTGCTGTACCTGAAGCTGGCCGGCATCGTGCTGGGCGGCTGGCAGATGGCGCGCGCCGCACTGGTCGCCCAGAAGAAGCTGGCGGCGGGCGAGGGCGATGCGTCCTTCCTGCGCGCCAAGATCGCCACCGCGCGCTTCTTCGCCGACCACGTGCTCTCGAGCGCCCCGGGCCTGCGCACCGCCATCGTCGAAGGCGCGCCGGGCGTGCTGGCACTGGAGGTCGATCAGTTCTGATCGTCTGGAGCATCGACACGGAGCGGCCTGCGGGCCGCTTTTTTTATTGTTTCTGCGGGGGTCAGGTCTGACATTCGGACACGGGCTGAGCAGTACGATAAACACATGCTTGAGTTCGTGTCTGAATGTCAGGCCTGACCCCGATGTTCGAATGTCAGACCTGACCCCGCTGTTCTTTGTTGCCCGCCCGCTGAGTTTGATATCGGAAACGAAGCGTGACGGCCGCGTTCGTAAGCTGGCTCTACCTATCATCACTACGGGAGCCGATATGCTGTCAACGCGACGAAGCACGTACCCTTGCACAGCCCTGGCGGTTTCATCAATGTTGCTGCTGGCCGCCTGTGGCGGCGGCAACGATTCCGACGGCGATGGCGCCACGGCGGCCGATCCGCCGCCGGTCGTGCCCAGTCCGCCGCAGGGACCGACGCCGCCGGCGCCGCCCGAGCCGCCGCCGCCACAGCCGAACCCACCAGCGCCCGAGATCGTGCTGGCCGACACCTATACCGAGCTCGTCGCCGGCACCATCAACAGCCCGCGCGGCTGGCCGGCCTGGACCGCACCGCCCACGCGCGACCCGGTGGGCGGCGTCGGCTGCCTGGGCACGATCCGCTACCACGTGCATTCCCTGCTCTCGGTCTACAAGGATGGCGTGCGCCAGGGCCTGCCCGACAATGTCGGCCGCAGCAATGGCTGTACCTACGAGCTGCACACCCACGACGTGACCGGCGTGCTGCACATCGAGACCGATGTCGCGAAACGCTTCACGCTGGGGCAGTTCTTCGCGCTGTGGCGCCAGCCCCTGGCGGCCGCGGGCACGGCCGGGCTGGCGGGGCCGGTCCGCTTCTACCTGATCGAGAACGAAAGACTTACGCCGTACGCGGGCGATCCGGCCCAGATCGAGCTGGTGGGAGGCCGGGAGATCGTCGTCATCAGCGGCACCGCGCCGCGTGTGCTGCCGAAGTATCGCTGGCCAGCAGGCTTGTGAGCGCAGTGGAAGTGCTGGCGGTGTGCCAACACCGTCTTTGCAGCGGCCTGCGGGCCGCTTTTTTTATTGCCCTGCTGACGCTTACATCGTTTCAATTTATTTCGGCAAATAAGCTTTGCGCTAAAGACATTATGTGCAAAGGAAATTTGCATAAAAACATGTCTGGCGATATTTAGTTTGGCTAAAAGCGGACTCATCCTTACGGAACTAACTTGTACCTAAGCCGCGCATGAGCCGCGCGGCCCATCCCACACTCAGCGGCTCGACGAGGAGAACATCATGGGTATCGAGAAATACGGCGACAACCACGATCACGACCACGACAAGGATTGCGGCCACGACCGCGACCGGGACAGGGATGACGGCAAGGATGACGACAAGGACCGCGATTACTGCAAGTGCAAGAAGGAGCGGGCCGAGTACAAGAAGGAGCGCGACGAGTACCGCAAGGAACGCGACGAGTACAAGAAAGAGCGCGAGGAGTGGAAGAAGAAGGCTTACAAGTACAAGAAGGAGCTCTACGAGTACAAGGCCTTCGTGAAGGACGCGCTGGAGCGCCTCGGCGTCTTCGCCCGCAAGCTCGACCACCTGCAGCACGACCTGGTCGACGAAGCAAAGAAGCTCGGCAAGCATCATGATCACGACAAGGATCATGACCAGGACGACGACAAGGACCACGACAAGGATCACGACTAGTCGGTCGCCGCCGGCCCCTACGAGGGCCTCTAGTCCGCATGTGAGCCCGGGGGAACGATGCTGCCGGCATTGTTCCCCCGGGTTCCAGCAAGCCGCGATCAGCCGTAGGAGCCGCCGGTGTACAGCAGGTCGAACACCCGCGCAATGGTCCCGATCAGCACGATCGCTCCCACTCCCAGCATCAGCACCAGCACCAGCGCCAGCACCCAGTTCGAGCGCGAGCGCTTGCCGCTGCCCTGGTTGTGCTGCGCATCCCAGGCCTCGTCCGGCGTCAGCCCGATGATGAGCCCCTCGACGAAGCCCACGATGTACGACAGCAATAGCGGCAGCAGCACGTAGAATGGGTGCGGCTTCACCGCGCCCCACAGGATGCCGGTCAGCGGCAGGCTGCACAGGTGCAGCAGCCCGAGGCGGTCGGCGCCGCCTTTCAGGTAGAAGCGGTGCACGCCGAAGCCGCCCAGCAGCAGGGCGAGCAGGGCGGCGATGGTCTTGTTCTTGTGCTGGACAGCCATGAGCATTGCCAAAAGTTCAGGAAAACCGAAGTATGGTGCAAAATGGCAAGGAAGGCACGCATTGCGTGCACCCAGCCCATCATCCGACCATGCTCAAGACGCGCTCCTACTTGGCAGAAATCCAGCTCAAGCCCGCCGCGCCGCTCGAGCCCGCCGCGTTTCCCTTCACCCTGCCGGCGATCCGCTCCCTCGCGCGCCTGATCCTGCACCCGAACGTCACCTTCCTGGTGGGCGAGAACGGTTCCGGCAAGTCGACCCTGCTGGAGGCGATCGCAGTGGGCATGGGCTTCAATGCCGAAGGCGGCAGCCGCAACTTCCGCTTCGCGACCTGGGAGTCGCATTCGAGCCTGCACGAACACCTGCGTTTCGTGCGCGGCTTTGAAAAGCCGCGCGACGGCTTCTTCCTGCGCGCCGAGACCTTCTACAACCTCGGCAGCGAGATCGAGCGCCTCGACGAAGGGCCTGGCGGCCCACCGATCATCAACTCGTTCGGCGGCAAGTCCCTGCATGCGCAATCGCACGGCGAGTCATTCCTGAGCCTGTTCATGGAGCGTTTCCGCGGACAGAGCTTCTACATGCTCGACGAGCCCGAAGCCGCCCTGTCGCCCCAGCGCCAGCTGGCGCTGCTGAGCCGCCTGCACGACCTGGTCGGCCAGAGCTGCCAGTTCGTCATCGCCACCCATTCGCCCATCCTGATGGCCTATCCGAACGCCACCATCTACGCATTCGGCGAGCATGGCATCAGCCAGGTCGCCTACGAGGATACGGAACACTACCGAGTCACCCGCGACTTCCTGGCCAATCCGGCCCGTATGTTGCGAGTTTTGATGGGCGAGGAGTAGGGAGGGCCGCCAGCAGTGGCCTTGTCGCCAAAAATCGGCGATAATGCTCAATTCGCCGAACCTCACGTTGCGTGTCCGCCGTGTTGCTATAACCGCTTGCCCCTATCTAGGCTTACGCGCTATAATCGTCGGCTTTCTCCGTCCAATACAACTTTTTGGAAATATTATGGTCGTTATCCGTTTGGCTCGTGGCGGCGCAAAAAAGCGCCCGTTCTACAACATCGTTGCAACCGATTCGCGCAACCGTCGCGATGGCCGTTTCATCGAGCGCATCGGTTTCTACAACCCGATGGCTTCGGGCGCTGAAGTCGGCCTGCGTATCGCTGCTGACCGTCTGGCTCACTGGCAAGGCGTTGGCGCACAACTGTCGCCGACCGTTGCTCGCCTGGTTGCCAACCAGCAGCCTGCAGCCTAAGTAAAGCAGGTCAAGGCTTGACCGATTCGGCAGCATCCGGGGTGCAAGTCCCCGACGACCTGGTTCAGGTTGGATATGTGTCCGGCGCATTCGGGATCGTGGGTGGACTTCGCGTCACCCCGTTCTCGGTCGACGCCGATGCGCTGCTGAAGGTCAAGACCTGGTGGCTCGACAAGCCGGCCCAGCGCTCCGTCTCTGTGCGGACCGCGAAGATGCATGGCGGCGACGTGGTCGCCACCTTTGTCGGCATGCGCGACCGCAACGAAGCCGAAGCGCTCAAGGGCGCGGGCGTGTTCGTGGCGCGCAGCGAGTTCCCGAAGCTCGAGGAAGACGAATTCTACTGGTCCGACCTGATCGGACTGGACGCGGTCAACCTGGAGGGCGAAGCCCTCGGCAAGGTGACTGACATGATGCACAACGGCGCGCAGTCGATCCTCAGGATCACGCCCGTCGAGGCCGGCGCCCCCGATGCGAAAGTATCGGAGCGCCTGGTGCCGTTTGTGGACCAGTTCGTCCGAACCGTCGATCTCGAATCGAAAAAAATTACCCTTGACTGGGGTCTGGATTATTGACCCTGGAAACGTGAAGCGAGGTCCCGATGCAGTTTGATGTCGTGAGCTTGTTTCCGGAAATGTTTACCGCGTTGACGCAGTCGGGCGTGACCCGCCGCGCCTTCGAACAGGGACGCTGGGGCCTGCAGATCTGGAATCCGCGCGATTTCACGCAGGACCGCCACCGCACCGTGGATGACCGCCCTTACGGCGGCGGCCCCGGGATGGTGATGCTGGCCAAGCCCCTCGAAGCCGCGATCGGCGCCGCCAAACAGCGCCAGGTCGAGCTCGGCCTGCCCATGCCGCGCGTGGTGTTCATGTCGCCGCAGGGCAAGCCGCTGACGCACGAACGTGCGATGGCCTTGAAGAACGAGCCGGGACTGGTCGTGCTGTGCGGCCGCTACGAAGCGGTGGACCAGCGCTTGCTGGACCGCTGCGTCGACGAGGAAATCTCGATCGGCGACTTCGTGCTGTCGGGCGGCGAGTTGCCGGCGATGACGCTGATGGATGCGGTGGTGCGGCTGCTGCCCGGCGTGCTGGGCGATGAAGCCTCGGCGGTCGAAGACAGTTTCGTCAACGGCCTGCTCGATTCGCCGCACTATACGCGCCCGGAAGTCTACGAAGGCGAGCCGGTGCCGCCGGTGCTGATGGGCGGTAACCACGCCGAGATTATGAAGTGGCGCCGCCAGCGCATGCTGGAGGCCACCTTCAGGAAGCGGCCGGACCAGCTGGAGCGTGCGCGTGCCAGCGGCCAGCTGAGCAAGGCCGACGAAAAGTTTCTGGCAGAGCTGGACAAGCCTGCCGAGTAAGAATGTACCTTGTGTGCATGTAACGGCGGGCATGTTGCCCGCATGTTCAACCCCATCCTCTACTGGGCATCTCGTACAGCGCCAGCAAGATGGTTTATGGAGTAATAAAAATGGATCTGATCCAACAACTCGAGCAAGAAGAAATTGCGCGCCTCGGCCGCAAGATCCCTGATTTCGCACCGGGCGACACCGTGGTCGTCAGCGTCAACGTCGTCGAAGGCAACCGCAAGCGCGCCCAGGCATACGAAGGCGTCGTCATCTCGCGTCGTAACCGCGGCCTAAACTCGAACTTCATCGTTCGCAAGATCTCGTCGGGCGAAGGCGTCGAGCGTACCTTCCAGCTGTACTCGCCGCTGATCGCTTCGATCGAAGTGAAGCGCCGCGGTGACGTCCGTCGCGCCAAGCTGTACTACCTGCGTGAGCGTTCGGGCAAATCGGCACGTATCAAGGAAAAGCTGCCGCAGCGCAAAGCAGCTACCGTTGCTGCTGCTGAGTAATAGCGTCTGTGCACTGAAAAAGGCATCCGCAAGGATGCCTTTTTCTTTTCCGCCGAAGGAAATGCGATTTGCATAAGCCCGTGTTCGATCCCACCCTGATGCCGGTCGAGGGCCTGGCCGGCGAAGCGCCGCTCGCCCCGGAACTGCTGGATCCGGCGGCCGTGCGCGCGCGCTTCGCCCGCACCTTGTCGTGGGAGCCCGAAACCTCCGACGAGTCGCTGGCCGCGCCTGCCCTGCGCCTGCGCCGCGCCGCCGTGCTGGTGCCGCTGGTGGAGCGGCCGGAAGGCCTTACGGTGCTCTTGACCCGCCGTACCGACCACCTGTCCAGCCACGCCGGGCAGATCAGCTTTCCGGGCGGCCGTGCCGAAGAGCTGGATTCCTCGCCGATCGAGACCGCCCTGCGCGAGGCCGAGGAGGAGATCGGCCTGCACCGCCGCCACGTCGAGATCATCGGCGTGCTGCCCGAACACGTCACCATCAGCGCCTACCGCGTGACCCCGGTCGTCGCCATGGTGCAGCCGCCGTTCGCGCTGCGCGCCGACCCGGGCGAAGTGGCCGAGATCTTCGAGGTGCCGCTCGCCTTCCTGATGTCCGGCGCCCACCATCAACGCCGTTCGGTGGCCCTGCCGGACGGCAGCGGCAAGCGGCGCTTCTATGCCATGCCCTACAAGGATTACTTCATCTGGGGCGCGACGGCCGCCATGCTGCGCAACCTGTATCACTTCCTGCGCGCCTGACTGGTTCGACTTACCTGAAAGAATCCTCCACTCGCTGATTTGATTCCGGACGGCTTCTCCGCTATCGTAGCGGGCAGCATGGTATTGCCAGAACAAAAAAGGATTCCTGAATGACATTTTTCTCCATCCTCGTCGCGCTGATCATCGAACAGCTGAAGCCGCTGCGGGCCGATAACCAGGTCTACGGTGGCATCAAGGCGTTCGCGATGCGCATCGAGGGCTGGTTCAATGCGGGCGAGCAGAAGAATGGCCGCATGGGCTGGATCCTGATGATGCTGGCGCTGATGCTGCCGACCTGGCTCATCTACTGGGTCTTCATGCACTACAACCTGGTGCTGCTGGCCTTTGCCTGGAACGTCCTGATCGTCTACCTGACCCTGGGTTTCCGCCACTACAGCCATTATTTCACCTCGATCCAGCTGGCCCTGAACCAGGGCGACGAAGCCGGGGCGCGCCAGCTGCTGGCCGAGTGGACCCGCCTGGATACCGTCGGCATGGACGCCACCGAGATCGCCCGGGTCGCCGTCGAAAAATCCCTGATCACCACCCACCGCAACGTATTCGGCGTATTCTTCTGGTTCCTGATGCCGCTCGGACCGGCCGGGGCGGTGATGTACCGCGTGTCCGAATACCTGGCGCGCGCCTGGAACGAACCCGACCACATGCGCAACGAGGCCTTCGGCCTGTTCGCCGCCAAGGCGTTTTATTGGATCGACTGGATCCCGGTGCGCCTGACGGCGGTGGCCTTTGCGGTGGTCGGCAACTTCGAGGACGCGATCTATGCCTGGCGCAATTTCGCGCGCCGCTGGGCCGACGAATCGAAGGGCATCATCCTGGCCGCGGGCGGCGGCGCGATGGGCGTACGGCTGGGGACGCCGAACGAAAATGCCCCGCAGCTGCTGCCGGCGGATGCCGCCACGGTCGACCTGAGCGACAGCGATACCGAGGTGCTGCCGGGCGAGGAACCGAACCTGCGCGCGCTGCAGAGCACGGTCGGGCTGGTGTGGCGGGCGCTGATCCTGTGGATGATCCTGCTACTCCTGCTGTCGAGCGTGGTGTGGCTCGGCTGAGCCTTATCGTGTATCAGCGTGTATCGGGTCTCGTCCTTGAGTCTTCTATAAGATATAATACTGAGCTGAGGTTGTTCTCATCCACGCAGTATTCTTGTATCAGCAAGCAGCACTATGGCCGAGTTACCGCACACCACGGATGAAAAACTGAAGGACGAGTTTTTCATCCTGGGCATTACGAGCAAAGGCAGGCAGTTCCGCCCCAGCGACTGGGCCGAGCGCCTGTGCGGCGTCATGTCCTGCTTCGCTCCCGGCGCCGCCGGCCGCGATTCCCACCTCCAGTTCTCGCCCTGGGTCCACCCGACCGTCGTCAACGGCGTGAAGGCCGTGGTGGTCAGCCGCGAACTGCAGAAGATCGAACCCCTGGCCTATCACTTCCTGCTGAATTTTGCCAAGGACAACGACCTGCAGGTGGCGGACGCATGTTTCGTGCCGGCCCCGGACGAGAAGAAGCCGGCCGCCTGACACTTGCCGGTTTCACCTTCCAGATTCGAGAACTGGCGCTATGATAAAAGTCATAGCGCCATTTTTCATTGGGGGACACCGCCATGCACATCCGCGACATCTGCACCAGCGAAGCCGCCCACTGCACCCGTGACGAAACCGTGCAGGGCGCGGCCATCACGATGCGCCGCCTGCACGTGGGCGACGTGATCGTCGTCGACCAGTTCGACGGCGCCCGCGTCCCGGTCGGGATCGTGACCGACCGCGACATCGTCATTTCCGTGATCGCTCCCGGGCTCGACCCGGCCAGCCTGCAGGTGGGCGACATCATGACCGACGACCTGCTCACCGCGCGCGACACCGACGACGTCTACGAGACCATCGAACGCATGCGCCTGCGCGGCATCCGCCGCGTGCCTGTCATCGACGCCAATGGCAGCCTGGCCGGCATCGTCAGCGCCGACGACCTGCTCGAATTCCTGGCCGAAGAGATGGGCGAATTGAGCCGTATTAGCCCATATCAACAAGCGCACGAGCGCAGGGCCCGCCAGTAGGGATTCCGTCTGTTACCATCCTGCATTGTTCACGAACATGCAGGACGGATTGTCCTGCCAACATGACAGGACACCATGGACGGATTGACTTGCAAGCGCGGCCTCGCCGCGCAGGTGCTCAGCGGCAGCCTGTGCTTTTTCATGGCCGGCGCCGCCTGGAGCGCGCCGGCGCAGGATACTGCGCAGCAGCGCACAGCGCCGCAGCAGAAGAGTGCGCCCCTGCCCAAGGGCGTCACCCTCGGCCCTTCCGCCGAGGGCATCACCGAATACCGCCTGGCCAACGGCCTGAAGGTGCTGTTGTTTCCCGATAATTCGCGCCCGACCGTGACCGTCAACGTCACCTACCTGGTCGGCTCGCGCCACGAGAACTACGGCGAGACCGGCATGGCCCACCTGCTCGAGCACCTGCTGTTCAAGGGCACCAAGAAGAACCCCGACATCACCGGCCAGTTCGCGCGGCGCGGCATGGACTTCAACGGCACCACCTCGCTCGACCGTACCAACTACTATGAAGTCTTCCAGGCCTCGCCCGAGAACCTGGACTGGGCGCTGCAGATGGAGGCCGACCGCATGGTCAACTCGCCGGTGGCGCAGAAAGACCTGGCCTCCGAGATGACGGTCGTGCGCAACGAGTTCGAAAGCGGCGAGAATTCCCCTAGCCAGGTGCTGTTCAAGCGCATGCAGAGCGTGGCCTACGACTGGCACAGCTACGGCCGCTCGACCATCGGCAACCGCAGCGACATCGAGAACGTCAAGATCGCCAACCTGCAGGCCTTCTACCGCACCTATTACCAGCCCGACAACGCGGTGCTGCTGGTGGCCGGCAAGTTCGAGCCGAACGCGACCCTGGCCCAGATCAACCGCCTGTTCGGCGCGATCCCGAAGCCGAAGCGCGCGCTGCCGCAGTTCTGGACCGTCGAGCCGACCCAGGACGGCGAACGCAGCTTCGCCGTGCGGCGCCAGGGCGACATGCAGATCGTCGCGGTCGGCTACAAGATCCCGTCCGACCTGCAGCAGGAGTCGGAAGCCCTCGGCTTCGCCTCCGAGATCCTGGGCGACGCGCCGAACGGCCGCCTGCACAAGCTCCTGGTGGAAACCGGCAAGGCCAGCCAGGTGTTCAGCTTCGGCCAGACCGGCTACGCCCCGGGCCTGCAGTTCTACGGCGCGGTGGTGAAGAAGGGCGAGCCGATCGAGCCGGTGCGCGAGGCGCTCCTTGAGGCCGTCGAAGGCTTCGCCAAGCGTCCGCCGACGGAGGAAGAGATGGAGCGCGTGCGCCGCTCCTGGCTCAACACGATCGAACGCAGCGTCAACGACGCCCAGGCCTTCGGCGTGGCGCTGTCCGAGGCCATCGCGCTGGGCGACTGGCGCCTGTATTTCCTGGGCCGCGAACGCATCAAGGAAGTCAAGGCGGAGCAGGTGGCGGCCAGCGCCGGCCGCTACTTCGTGCGCAGCAACCGCGTGACCGGCACCTTCATACCCGAGGACACGCCGGTGCGGGCGGTCATTCCGGCGGCGCCGAGCGTGGAAACGGTCATGAAGGACTACAAGCCGTCCGACTCCAGCCTGGTGTCCGAAGACTTCGACCCGAGCCAGGCCAACATCATGAAGCGCACCACGCTCACGACGCTGGGGGGCGTGAAGCTGGCGCTGCTGCCGAAGAAGAACCGCGGCGAGACCGTCACCGTGCACCTGTACCAGCACATGGGCGACGAGAAGAACCTGTTCGGCAAGGGCATGGTGTCGGCGCTCTCGTCCGCGATGCTGATGCGCGGCACCAGCCAATACACCCGCGCCCAGCTGGCCGACGCCTTCGACAAGCTCAAGATGACCGGCGGCCCGACCAGCTTCCAGACCACCCGCGAACACCTGCCCGAAGCCTTGAAACTGGCCGCCCACGTGCTGCGCGAGCCGGCCGTCCCGGCAGCCGAATTCGAGCAGCTGCGCAAGCAGATCCTGGTCGGCCTGGAAGCCAGCCGCGCCGAACCGCAGAGCGTGGCTTCGCGCGCGCTGTCCACCCACTTCGACCAGTACCCGCGCGGCGACATCCGCCACGCCAACACGCTCGAGGAAGACCTGGAGGACGTCAAGGCGGCGCGCCTGGAGGACATCCAGGCTTTCCACCGCGACTACTACAACACCAATCCGGCCCAGATGGCGATCGTCGGCGACTTCGACCAGAAGGAGATCGTGCCCCTGGTCGACAAGCTGTTCGGCAATTGGAAAGCGCCGGCCAACGTGGCGCCGGTGCTGCGCAAGCATGCCGAGGTGGCGCCGATCAGCAAGACGCTGGATACGCCGGACAAGGAAAACGGCTTCTACCTGGCGCGCATGAACCTCGACCTGAACCTCGAGGATGCGGACTACCCGGCCCTGATGCTGGCCAATTACGTGTTCGGCGAGGGCGGGCTGAAATCGCGCCTGATGGACCGCATCCGCCAGAAGGAAGGGCTGTCCTACGGCGGCGGCTCGGACCTGTCGCCAGGGGACCTCGACCGTGCGGGCAGCTTCTCGATCAGCGCCATCGCCGCCCCGCAGAACCTGCGCAAGCTCGATAGCGCGGTGCGCGACGAACTGGCGCGTGCCGTAAAAGGCGGCTTCACGGCCGAAGAACTGGCCGACGCCAAGTCGGGCCTGATGCAGCAGCGCATCCAGAACCGGACCAACGATGCCGCGCTGGCCTCGGGCTGGACTTCCTACCTGTACCGCGGCCGCACCTACGACTGGTCGGCCCAGTTCGAGGCCAAGCTGATGGCGGTCACGCTGCCGCAGCTGAACGCGGCCTTCCGCAAGGCGATCGACCCGGCGAAGCTGTCGGTGGTGATGGCGGGCGACCAGAGCAAGGCGGGCGACAAGGGAAATAAGGCACCCTAGAAAGCAACAAGCGCACTCTCAATTATGACAAGGACCCTATTGCTGCGTTAAAATGTTGCCCTTAGGAAGCATTATTTGCACAGCATCAGGAGCATCATGAAAGGGATATCAAAAGCGCAAGTGCCGCCGGAACTGTCGTTCGCCGGCAAGGTGGCGCTGGTCACGGGCGCGGCCAGCGGCATTGGCCGCGCGATCGCACTGGCCTTCGGCCGCGCCGGCGCGCAGGTCGTCGTCGCCGACACCGCCGTCGACGGCGGCCACGCGACCGCCGCGATGATCGTGGAAAACGGCGGCAAGGCGCTGTTCGTGCGCAGCGACGTCACCAGGGCGAGCGAGGTCGAGGCGCTGGTCGAGAAGGCCATCAACTACTACGGCCGCCTGGACATCGCCATCAACAACGCCGCCGTCGACGAAGAGTGCGCAACGCTGGCCGAGGGCAACGAGGAGCAGTTCGACCGCATCATTGGCGCCAACGTCAAGGGCGTGTGGCTGTGCATGAAGTACCAGCTGCGCCAGATGCTCAGCCAGGGCAGCGGGGCGATCGTCAACGTGTCCTGCGTGTCGGGCATGGTGGGCGCGCCGAACCGCGCGATCTACGCCGCCAGCAAGCACGCCGTGGTCGGCCTGACCAAGAGCGCGTCGGCCGAGTACGCGCGCGAAGGCATCCGCATCAACGCGCTGTGCCCTGGCGCGGTCAAGACGCCGATGCTGGCGCGCGCGGTCGAACGCGATCCGTCCAGCGAGAAGAAGCTCAAGTCGGCGCATCCGATGAAGCGCTTCGCCGAGACCGCCGAGATCGCGAATGCGGCCATGTGGCTGGCCTCGGAGCAGGCCTCCTACGTCAACGGCCACGAGCTGGTGGTGGACGGCGGCTTCACCGCGATCTGAGGTAAATGGCCGGCCTTGCCGGCCATTTACGTGGCGTTCAGCTCCGCCACGAAGTCGTACATGTCGCCCCTGAAGTAGGACCTGCAGAATTCCACCGCCCGTCCATCGCGGGCAAACCCCAGCCGCTCCACGCACAGCCCGGCGTCGCCTTCGCGCGTCCCGAGCTGGCGCGCCTGTTCCGCGTTCAGCAGCAGCGCCGACAGACGCTGCAGGGCGCGCACCGGCCGGTGGCCGGCGGCCTGCAGGGCCTCGTACATCGAATCGCCCACCGCATCGAGCGAGGGCAGGGCAAAAGCGGCGATGGTCGCGTACTCGAGGCACATCGGCAGCTCGTCGGCATAGCGGATGCGATGGAAGCGGTAGACCGGCGCGCCCGGCGAGAGCCGCAGGCGCAGCGCCTCCTCGGGCGTCACCAGGCCTTCGGAACGCTTGATCCACTCGTTGCGCGGCACCCGCCCGCGCGCCCGCATGTCCTCGGAAAAGGAACTGAGCTTGGCGAAGTTCTTCTCGATGCGCGTGTTGATGAAGTTGCCCGCGCCGGCCCGGCGCACCAGCAGGCCTTCCTCGACCAGGGCGTCGATCGCCTTGCGCACCGTGATGCGCGAGATGCCGAGTTCCTGGGCCAGCTGGCGCTCCGCCGGGATGGCCGAGGCCGAGCCCCAGGCGCCTTCGTCGATGGCGCGGCGCAGCGCCTGCTGCAGCTGCTGGTACA
The DNA here is from genome assembly GCF_002454935.1 of Massilia sp. UBA6681. Taxonomy (NCBI): domain Bacteria; kingdom Pseudomonadati; phylum Pseudomonadota; class Betaproteobacteria; order Burkholderiales; family Oxalobacteraceae; genus Massilia; species Massilia sp. UBA6681. Next base: position 1,298 of record NZ_DKJX01000056.1, on the reverse strand, counting down.
GGGGAAGCTTGCCGCCGCCGGCGGCCGAATGCATGAATTCTGCGAGTACGTTCATCCCCGCATTCTAGCCGCTACTTGGAGCGCGGGTCCCTGAGTCGATGTTGGGAGACCGCGACCCGGCCCGCGCGGATCTCGCGCACCGCCTCCATCACCGCACGCGCCACGTTGCGCACCTCTTCCTGCACTGCCCAATCGCGGTCGAGCGTCGCGTGACTCTCGGCATAGGATTCGTAGTAGCCGATGTAGCGGTCGAGCTGGGCGAAGCTGCCGGCATCGACGAAGTCCATCCAGGCGAACCAGTCGGCCAGCGAACGGCGCGTGCCTTCGATGCCGGCGACGTCGCCGTGCACCACCAGCCCGTAGGCGCGCCCGGCCAGGTGCTTGGGATAGTCCCAGCCCTTCAGCTCGAGTTCCTTGGCCTGCTCGGCCTTCTTGCCGTGGGTGGAGGAGGGGTCGGGATTGCCGCCGTCGGCGCACACCAGGCGGTCGATCATCAGCTTGAGCACGGCGGGCGCCTGGTACCAGTAGACCGGGGTGACGATGATGACGCCGTGCGCCAGCACCCAGCGCTCGTAGATCTCGTTCATCCAGTCGCCCACCTGGCGCTCGGCGTGGTTCGGGTAGCAGCTGCAGGGCCAGTGGCACAGCGGCATGGCGGTCGAGACGCAACCCTTGCAGGGATGGATGTGGCGGTCGTAGTCGGAATTGAGCAGGCTCAGGTCCAGCACGTCGGCCTCGAAACCCTCGGCCAGCAGGACTTCGCGCGCCAGCATGGTCAGGCGCCAGCTCTTGGACACCTCGCCGGGGCAGGTGCCGTCGTTGCGGGCCGAGCCGTTGATCAGGAGGATGCGGTTGCGCGCGGACGGGTCCTTCTGGTGCCGCTCGGCCGCCTGCAGGCGATCGTGGGCCTCTTTCCACTCCACCGAGAGATCATAGCCCGGGTCGGCGAAGCCGGGCCCGGCTTTCACGGTGCGCGGCGCCTTGCGGCCTTCGTCATAGGCTTCCCAGGCCACCTGTTCGATGGCGTCCAGTTCCTGCGCCAGCTTGTCGTAGGCGGGATCGAAGAAGGCCTGGCGGAAGCGCAGGTGGAATTCGTTGCGCCCCAGCTTGGCCGGTGCCTGTCCCTTGCGTACCTCTGTCATGCCGCCTCCGCCTGCGTTTGAATGGCAGAAATTATCGGCCTGGCGCGGCGGCGCTGATGTTCGCGCGCGCACATAGCATGGAGAATCGGCACAAAACGCCCGGACAAAGCAGGGACGAAAAAAAACCGGGCAGAGCCCTAATGCCGTTCAGTTAAG